>JAQBHK010000123.1:0-7328 GCA_032127815.1 Desulfobacterales bacterium | reverse complement strand
CCCAGGTGAGTACGGGGGCGAAAATACACCTGAATGGATGGCTTGGAAAACACGTACATACAATCTCGTAACTAAACTGGCTGCAGAAAATTCGTCCGCGTTTAAATTAGCTGAAGAGGGAACCGAGATTTGGACGAATGGCTACCGTCCTGATAATTTTGAACGCGCAAAGTCTACTCTGCTGAAGGCTCTTGAAATCGTGGCTACTTCTCTACAGAATGACGTTTAGGGACTTCCGGGACGCCCATAAAATTATAAGTTTCTATTTTGACTGATATATGATATGGACCTGTCATGCCACGTAACGCCCGCATTGATGCTCCGGGTGCCCTTAATCATATCATTGTAAGAGGCATCGAGCGGAGAAAAATATTTGAAGATGACACCGACAGGATTAATTTCCTTGATCGGCTAGGCAAGGTGCTTTCAGAAACCGGCACAAAATGTTTTGCATGGGCTCTGATACCAAACCACTTTCACCTTTTACTGCGCACTGGTGCTTGTCCGCTGTCCACAGTTATGCGCAGGCTTCTGACCGGCCATGCAATGAACTTTAACCGTCAACATCGTAGAAGCGGCCAGCTTTTTCAGAACAGGTACAAATCGATTCTCTGTCAAGAAGATACATATTTACTTGAACTGGTACGGTATATTCACCTTAATCCGATACGGGCCAGGCTTGTTACCGACATAAAAACTCTGGATAAACATCCTTTTTGCGGGCATGCAATTATCATGGGGAAAAAGAAAAAAGATTGGCAAGATGATGCTTATGTTCTGAAACTGTACGATAAAAAGAAATCAACTGCGCGACGCCGTTATAAAATATTTATTCAGAAAGGCATCCAGGATGGCAAGCGTCCTGAACTTACCGGGGGCGGACTCATTCGGAGCAGCGGTGGCTGGTCTGTGATCAAGTCCCTTCGGCGGGCAAATATTCACTTTAAAAGTGATGAGCGTGTGCTTGGCGATTCTGATTTTGTTGAAAGGGTTTTAAAGGCTGCCGATGAGTCATTGGAGCGAAAATATCGTCTAAAATCAGAAGGCTACGATCTAAATACTCTGGCGGACAGAGTGGCGGAGATATTTTCAATTGAACCGGACGAAATCTTTCAGCCGGGCAAACAACCGACAAAAGTTAAAGCCAGAAGCCTTTTGTGCCATTGGGCAACGCGTGAATTGGGGTTTACCATGACGGAATTGGCACAAAGGTTCAAAATGTCTCAGCCCGCAGTAAGCATGAGTGCGCAACGAGGAGAACGTATTGCGGCAGAAAAGGGTTTTTCGCTAACTGACGAATAGAAACTTATAATTTGATGGGCGTTCCGCTACTCCCTTCTGGTGAGATGGTGCGCTCTGCATGCCTATGGCCATTTTGACGATCAGGCAGTAACGTGAAGTAAATATTAATTTGCGGGAATCCCAATAAGGGAGACCTTAGCGGAGGCTTGAGCGGTGTGACGGGCATCTTTTCAAGGCGAACGCCGCAATCTGTCACGCACCGTTCTTTGGGGGCTTGGGGCTGGTAACAGCCCCCGGCTACCCGACTCTCATAATGACAAATGCTGCACTCGAAAAACATTTCATATTGACTTATATCACCTCAAAGTTTATATTACGAAGTATCAACTATAGTGATAAAAAAGGGGGGGTATAATATGAAGGCAACTGCAAAAGATCTTAGGTTCCGTTCAAAGGAGCTGCTTAATACGGTCAATAGAGGCGAGGAGGTCGTAATAACCTTCCGTGGCAAGCCCTGCGCTAAATTGGTACCCTATGGAGAAACAAAGGACAAAAATAGAAAGAGCGAATTGTTTGGAATCTGGAAAGATAACAATATTGTTCAAAACGTAAATGAATATGTCAGGGATTTGAGAAAAGGAAGATTCTAAATGCTTATCGATACTGATGTTCTTATTTGGTACATGAAGGGAAATGAAAAGGCCTATAATGCCATAGAGAATTCAGAAAATTTCTTTATCTCAGTTGTTACATATATGGAATTGGTTCAAGGAATGAGAAACAAAACTGAGCTAAATACGCTGCGAAAGGCGCTTAATGGTTGGAACGCTAAGATCCTATATATTTCAGAAGAGATTTCCGTTAAAGCCATGTTTTTTGTAGAGCAACATTATTTAAGCCATTCCATCCAGTTGGCAGATTCTTTAATAGGTGCTACGGCCATTGCGTACGGGTTACCCATTCTAACGGGTGATGACAAACATTATAAAATCCTTAAGAACCTGCAATTAAAAAAATTCCGACCATAATCGCTAAAATATCGCAGCGAACAACCCAATGCACCTGATGCAAAAGGCCGGGGCTTTATTAGCTACTGAATTTTGACACCTTTTTTCGTTTTTGCTTAGTTCCAGAGAATGGGGGTCGGGCCACAGGAACATCTTGATATAATAGATAAAACGATTAAAAATTGCGTCAAACAAGGCCTTAAAAGTGTATTTTGGGGGCCAAAAAGAGTCGTTTAAGACGATTTCATGGTCTATTTTAGGTCTCTTTTGATTCTATTATAGTAGGTTGTCGCGACCCGTCTCCAAATGCGATCCGGCTTATTGCTGACACACCGAGGCCTGATACCGAACTTGGTGGCACAAAACAGATCCACTCCATCTTGACCACGAGGAGGATTCATGAAACAGGGAAATGCTATCATCAAACGAGTTTTTGTCAGCGATATCCATATGGGAGATCAGCGGAGCATCAACCCCGGCGATCCCCTCCATGCTTACGGCTGGTTCCAAAATATCGACAAGCCCGGTGGCAATCACCCGGAGATGTTCAATGACTTTTTGGAAAATCATATCCTTAAAGATGACAGCCTCGATGAGTTGGTTATCCTGGGCGATCTCTTTGATGAATGGGTGTGCCCGGCTAATTTCGATCCCATTGAGTCCCCCCGGGCCAATCAGCTGCAGGCCGTTGCCGAGGCCTCACAGAACAGCGACATAATGAGCAACCTTAGACAAATGGCCGAAGCCAGGAAATTGGTCTATGTGGCCGGCAATCACGACATGCTGGCCACCGAAGGTCCGACGCGAGACATCCTGACCAACGATTTGCTGCCCGGGGTCAAGCTGATCGGGGAACAAGGCTTGGGCACCTATGCGACTGCTGACGGCATCATGGCCGAGCACGGCCATCGCTACACCCTATTCAATGCCCCTTGGGCAAACATCACCGGACCGGCCGGCCTGGACGGCTCCATCCTGCCCATGGGCCATTTTATCTCACGGCTCGACGCCCAGTTCGTGGCCCGCAAGAACCGTGGCTACAATTTTTTCTATTTCGTCTGGGATGCCCTTAAGGATCTCTTTATTGAAGAGCTCAGAAAAAAAATGCTTTACGAGCATATGAATCTACTCAAAGACGACCACGGGTTCGGCACCATTGGTGTAAGGCCGGCAGACTTTGATTTGGTGCTTACGGAAATCGTTGAAGAGTTAAAGGAAGTCATCGACAGGAAACTGATCGATTGCTTTCAAGCATTCTATTCAGACGCAGTGTTCAGCAACCAGCAGGGGGTGCGCCTTGATGGTCTGGACGATATCCCCGACACCGTAGCCTGGCAGCGGATCAATGACCGTTATCAACATCTGTTCAGCCAGTGGCAGGAATTCCATCCAGCCAATGTCAGCCCCTATTTTGCCCTGATTAATGATCTCGGCACTCTGAAAAGCGCAGCCAAGCTCCTCATCAACCACCAATCGCCGTCCATAGTCATCTTCGGTCACACACATTTCTGGAAGCTCTATGACAATTTCAGGAACGATGGCAAACATATTTACGCCAATTCCGGGACATGGGTGAACGGCAAGCCCTGCACCTACGTGGTCACTGAGTTTGACCAGACTACCAGAGAGCACAAGGCGACGCTGTGGCAATATACCGGGGTTGGGCTGCAACCGGAGTTTCTGGCAACTGCAACCACGGTCATCGAAGAATAAGAATTCGCTTTTTCGCTTTTTATGAACGCTTGTGTGAGATAGGGCCGGGGGTCGGGCCACAAAGGCTGGAAAGGAAAGGTCAGGATTTCCACTTCAGGGTGTATGGGGCTTTGCGCCAAAGGCTCCAATGTGATGATTTACCCTCAAAAGGTATGGTTTCCCGAAGTTTTTCCTGATGATGTGGATGAAATCGTATCTACCATTGAACGTGCCATGGCAGGCGCCCTTGCCTTCGGCTAGTGTTTGTATCAATAATATCAATCATTAAAAGGGTTCATGTACAGGGTACTTACACCCCTTAAGCCACACTCTTGCCGGCCGTACACAAAGCTTTTTCAGCGGAAAACAAATCGCTGCGGCTGAAGAGCATCGATAAATGTGACTTGTTGTAAGGAAATACTATGATTGAAATTCGGTCAAATTCCCAGAAAAGAAATGGATTCAAAGATAACGAGCTTGTTTGTCATTGCTTTGGATATACAAGGGAAGATATTGAAAAAGACTATACTGACAGCAACGGCCATTCAACAATATTAGAAAGAATTGCATTTGAAAAAAAGGCCGGCCAATGTGATTGTGCTCAAAAGAATCCTAAAGGCCGTTGATGTTTGGCTGATGTCCGCCAGGTGGTGGACAGACTGGTAAAGAAAAATGCCAAGTAATTTCTATAACACCCAGAACTTTGGGGCCAAATTGTTTTATTAAACCCGCCGGTTGGACATCTAATCATCCTTTATTTCAATGATTTTTCCAGGATTTCCCCTTAAGTTTTATGGCGTATTGTCCGAAAAGGAATAAAGAGTTTTTAATTGAAATCTTGTTATCTATAATTGCAGAAAGACTATTTGTGGGAGGTTTTAATGATTTGTATAACGGTTAGAAAGGGCATAGATTGCCCGTTTATGGCAGCGAATGGATGTTCCTATAACGGTGGACTTTGCCATGAGATCATTGAGAAGTGTTATGGCTGTAGTCGCATAAAAGAATACTCTTCTGTCTGGTACTGCACAGCCTACCCTGAGCCACCTTTGAAATGGAAAAACGGAAAATGCAATCTGGCAACAAATATAGTTGCTGAATCGACAGAAAATAAATTGAAAATCAATCCACTCAAAGCATCTAAGAGGGGTAATAATTAACATATAGTAAGTACAAATAAAATTGAAACCTTATGCTGAAGGACAAGCAATGAGAAATAATCGTCGCCGTAGAATTAGACGAAGTAGTAAGGACCGAAGGCATCATAACGCAACAGTGTTAGCCCCGGATAACCGCAGTGGCAAAAATAGAAGGAACAGTAAAGACAGGCGCAAGTTTACCTGATTCATTAACTATTGCAGCTGATATGAATCGATATACATTATAGGTTCGGACGACTCCACACTCAATTTGAGTGACGGCTCAACCGAACAGAAAAGGGCATCCCCTCAATATTAGAAGGAATGCCCTTTTTACTCAGAACCTAAAGTTAGATCACAGTGACATTTGCAGCAGCAGGACCTTTTTGTCCTTGCTCTATATCAAAGGACACTCGATCGCCTTCATTGAGAGATTTAAAACCGTCTGCATTGATTGCTGAATGATGAACAAACACATCCGGACCGTCTTCCTGCTCAATGAAACCAAAACCCTTGCCGCTGTTAAACCATTTTACAATTCCAGTAGCCATAATGACATCCTCCTTTCAAATATTTCTCATAGTTCCAAACTGAAGGTTGCCACTTGGGCAAATGAGTCTTGCCTTTAGAACGAAACCGGCCCGCTAATTAAAGACGGGACTTTATTGATTAGCTAAGGATAACCTTTGTTTGGGACGAAAGCAAGCCAATTATTGATCCTTTTATTGAAGAACTTGCAATTAATTAAATAAGCGCCTTTCAAATTCCAAGATCTACAAAGAATCTGTCGAAAAACCCTAAATATGTGACTTTGATGTTCGTAACCAATTGATTTCATTACATACGGAATTGCTAAAATTGCCATTGGGGGACTTTTTCGACAGTCTCAAAACCAACCTTCAATGTTATTAACCCGATAGTGTCTGTTGCTTTAGGCAAGAGAGCATGCATCGAATATATCAATACTAATCAACATGTTGAGTCCTTTAACAATATAGTTGTGAAATAGTTTGGAATATACTTTCCAGGAATTACAAGAAGGAGGTTTTAAAATGCTTCAAAAACTAGGAGGCAACAATGAAATCGGTTTTACCCTGATTGAGTTGATGATCGTTATTGCGATTATCGGCATCCTGGCGGCTATCGCCATTCCGAACTTTTTAATCTTGATTCAGGCGGTGGACTTTCATCTTCTTAGTTTATAACGATGCCTTGCTCCAGTCTCTTGCTCAGCGACACCAGATCCGGTGAAATTTTCGGTTTTGTCAGAATAACAATCAAATCAAAGCTTGTCTGCTTCTGCGTGCCGTTTTCCGTATACGTAAGAGTCAGGGATTGTTGTCCGTCCTCGCCTTTTTTTACAGATTGCGCCGCTCCGGCGATAAGCTTAAGACCCGCAATCTTCTCGGTTTCGGGAAGAAACTTTTCTTGAAAAGATTGGCAGATAGGAGAAATCAGGGCCACTTCTAAATCTTTGGTTCTGTCAAGAGCCAGGATCGATTCGTTCACTCCCAGAATCAAACTGGAAAGCAAGTGGTCTTCATCGTCTTTTGGGTGTCCCTGAACAATGGCAATACTTCCGGCAACTTCACCATCGCGCGGTGAAAGGACCATCCCTTGAGTGGGACCGGTCGGAGAGAGCATACGCTCAAACTGCAAATCGGTGATGACGTCCGGGTAATTCCCGTACCCCAGATCGGGATCAAAGGGGTAAAAGGCGTTGTCCTGCCCCCTGGTAATAACGACCTCGTCAAATTCCAATTCCAGCTCTTCATCCGGGATGTCAAAATCGATGGCCTCCGGCGCACATTCGGCCCAGCACAGGGCGCAGCCTAAGCACCGGCGGCAGCTCAGGCAGCGCTTGGCCTCTTTAATTGCCATCTCTGCGGGAAAACCGGTTTCAACTTCCGTAAAATTTTGCCGGCGTTCATCGACTGAAATCTCGGGCATTTCCGCCCGTTCGGCCGGCACATCCGCAAACGGTATAATATAGCGTTTTTCTTTTTCGTAGATCATTTACTTGTTCCTCAAATATGTATGAATCCCTGCTGCCGCCTTTTTCCCGCCGGCAATCGCTTCAATGGCGATACCGGGTCCGGTCACCACGTCACCGCCGGCAAATACCCCCGGCACATTGGTCATGCCGGTCTGTTCATCGATCTCAAATGTCTGCCAGCGTGAAAGTTCAAGACCGTGCTCTTGGGGAAGAAAGCTCAAATCAGCACTCTGACTGATGGCAGGCACAATG
>JAQBHK010000122.1:0-4365 GCA_032127815.1 Desulfobacterales bacterium | reverse complement strand
GACCCCTTCGAAAATCGTTTTAAAAGAAGGCGCCGGTACTGCCGTCACCTTGTCCCCGAAATATTGCGTGCAGGCCTTATGGCTGAATGTTCCCATTTCGCCCAGGAATGCGGCCCGCTGTCGCCCCGTCCCATTGGCTTTGCCTAAATGAGCTACAGCCGTAGCTTTGTCCAAATAATCAAAATCGAGTTGCTTGCCGATAACCGGTGCAATCACATAAATATCACGTGTCAGCTGGCCAAACTGCTTGGGATAAAGACTTTGGGGCCCGTCAGAAAGAGCTTCGTCCGGGTTATGATGCACTTCGATCATCAGGCCGTCGGCACCCGCGGCAATAGCGGCCCGCGCCATGGGGATGACCTTTTCGCGGATACCGGTGGCATGGCTGGGATCGATGATAACCGGCAGATGCGTCAGATTTTTTAGCACCGGAATAGCCGACAAATCTAAAGTATTACGGGTATAGGGTTCAAAAGTCCGGATACCCCGTTCGCACAGGATAACATGGTCATTGCCCTCCGCCAGGATATATTCGGCCGACATCAGCCACTCCTCAATGGTGGATGAAAGTCCTCGCTTTAAAATAACCGGTTTTCCGATGCGGCCGACACATTTTAAAAGTTCATAATTTTGCATATTGCGGGCACCGATCTGAACAGCATCGACATACTTCATCATCATATCGGCCTGTGCCGTCGAAGTCATTTCGGTCACAACCCTGAGCCCGGTAATCTCTCGAACTTCGGCCAGAATCTTCAGCCCCTCTTCTCCCAGGCCCTGGAATGAATAGGGGGATGTCCTTGGTTTAAAGGCTCCGCCGCGGAACATGACCGCACCGTATCTTCTGACTTCCCGTGCCGTAGTGATAGCCTGCTCCCTGCTTTCTATCGCACACGGTCCGGCGATAATGGCAATACGCTCCCCGCCCACCACCACATCACCGATCTGAACAAGGGTATCTTCCGGATGCATTTGCCGGCTCACCAGTTTAAACGCTGTGGAAATCGATATCACTTTGGCAACACCTGGAATCTTTTCATAAAAACCGACATCCTGACCGACTTTACCTAAAGCTCCGATGATATTCTGTCCGGTGGCGGTCATCTCTCGAACAACACAGCCCTCTGTGAAAAGTATGCTCCGAATATTGCTTTTTTGATCCTGAGTTATCTTATCTTCCAGCACGAGAATCATACAAACCTCCTTCTTTGGTTTAGATAGTACCCTGTTTTGCAAATATTAAGTACAAAATAAGAAAGCCCCGAGAAAATTTCCCGGAGCTTTGAAATAATAACCCCGGGCAGACCCGCTTGAAGTCCACCCGGGGTATTTAACAGTTTTGCTAAATGACCGGCTGGACGCTTATAAAACCAAAAAAGAAGCGTCCAAAAGTATTTAGTGATCTTTTGTTACCATTTCTGTTCACAATAGGTTCCCTTCCATTGAATCGGATCTTTAGTACTCTGTCAGAGCACCGCTGTCAAGAGATGTTTTCCGGCAAATAATATAATTATTGCGCTTTCTGTCTGTTATGATAATAAAATCGTGATAAGAATTTGTAGGTTGGCTTAATTGTATTTTTCATATTGGACAGGATTTATTGGATCTATTGCTTTCTCGGTTTCCCCCGATATACGGGACAGGCAGACGAAACCGAGAAAATAGCAATCTCGCTTTCAGCGAGAACAAAAACTAAAAAATCTGGCGGTTTTGTTTGTTGTGCGGTGAATATCTCCGCGTCAGCGGACTTGGTTTTTCCCCTTTCGTCCCCGCTTTCAGCGGGACAGGCCTATAAGGGGAAAAGAAAATCCTAAAGATCCCGTTAATCCTGTCTAACATAAAAAAAGAAAAGTGAAGAACATGAAAACCCTTAAAGTGCATGGTGCTGCCGGCGTTTCCAATATACTGGTCGGCGAGGCCCTTCAAAATCTGCAAAATTACATTCCGGCCGAACACACTGTCATCATTACGGATACCAATGTCAAAGACCTTTATCAGCAAGAATTCCCGCTCTGTGACGTTATCACCATAGGAACCGGCGAAAACATAAAAAACCTGGATACAGTTCGCTATATATATGAAAAACTTGTAGCCTTGAATGCCGAGCGCTCATCCTTTATCGTCGGAATCGGCGGCGGCATTGTCTGCGATATCGCCGGTTTTTCGGCTTCGACCTATTTGCGCGGCGTGAGGTTCGGGTTTGTTTCTTCAACACTGCTGTCCCAGGTCGACGCCAGTGTCGGAGGCAAAAACGGTGTCAATTTCGGCGGCTATAAGAATATGGTCGGGGTTTTCAATCAACCCGAATTTGTCATCTGTGATATAGACCTTCTACAAACCTTGCCCGCCAAAGAAATTTTGTGCGGTTTGGCCGAGATTGTAAAGCATGCCGCCCTTGGAGATGCCGGCATGTTCAACTACATCGAAAAACACTATCAAAAAGCACTGGCGCTGGAGCGTGAAGTGACCGCCAAGCTGGTATACGATTCGATCGTTATCAAATCATCCATTGTAAACCAGGACGAGAAGGAACGAGGCGAGCGTCGCAAACTTAATTTCGGGCATACTTTCGGCCATGCTTTTGAAAAGACCACCGGTGTTCCCCATGGCGAAGCCGTTGCTGCCGGTATGGTGATTGCTGCTGCGCTCTCCGTCCAAAGAGGACATTTGACGCTCCAAGAGGCACAACGCATTGAAAAGCTGCTTGCAAAGCTGAAACTCCCCACCAAGATCCAGGCGCCTAAAAGTGCGCTGATAGAGGCCCTGGGCAAAGATAAAAAACGCGAAGGAGAAAAGATCCATTTTGTACTTTTGGATGAAATCGGCCATGCCTTTGTGGAGATGATATCGATTGCAGAGCTGGCGGCGGCGATAGACGACCTTGACATGTAGTTTAAAACTAGCCAATTACCACCCTTACAAGGGCCTTGGATGTCTCTCACCCCGGTGGAATAGTTTTCAAATCACTGGGCAGGCAGAGCCCACAAAAACCACAGAGAAAGATAAGGTTTAATAGGTTAATCAATAGTGGGAGCGAAAAAACATCATCAAACTTTTAACCAGTTCGGCCATGAAATCATAATCCAGCTTGTCCATGGTATCCGACGGCAGATGATAGTGGGGGTTACGAAAAAAGGCTGTGTCCGTAATCATCACGGCCGCATACCCCTTATCCCAGAAGGGTGCATGGTCGCTAAGCCTCACCGACGGCAGAATATAGCCGCTCATGGGAACGCTCAGCTTGATCACCGGCAAATTTGAATTGTGACGAAAGGCTTTGAACAGAGAATTTGTAAAGGTTCGGGAGCTGAAATTTCCAACAATCCCGATGTAGTTGCCTTCTTCGGGATATCCGAAAAACATCAGCGGAAACGGATAACTCTGGCAGCCCGGCTCGCGGCAGGCATACCCCACCATCTCCAAACATATCATGCCGTCGATCTGTTCGTTTGCTTTGCGGGCCCTGGCGGCATATACCCGGCTCCCCATATGCCGCGTGCCGTAAACCGGCGGCTCTTCCAGCGCAAAAGAAACAAACTTTACGGCCACATCCGGTTTTTCACGCCCTTTAAGCGCGGCTAACATCCGGGCGGTCTCAAGCTGAACCGCAACGGCACTGGCATTGTCGTCGGCCCCCACCGTACCGGCCACCGAATCGTAATGGGCACCCAGGATAAAATGTTTTGCAGGATTATCACTAAAAGAAATTTCCGCGATAATATTGGCTACCGTAAAATTATGAAATTGATAGGGCTGGCGCTGAACACAAAGGCCGATCTGGCGATAGAAGGTCTCGATATATTCTGCCGTCCGCTCCAGATTTTTAGGTATATAGACACTGCGTTCGCCAATGGTTACCGTCAGTTCACGAAGGTGTTCCTGCAACCGTTCAACAGTCTTTTCATTGTCGATCATTGATATCTCTCCTGCTTTAGAACTGGTGGTAAAAACGACTGCGGTCATAATTACTAATACTATAAAAAACAACCTTGGCTTTTCAACCATCCAGCCCTGCCTATCATTATAGATCTTTACCAACACATCGATTATCACTTCTGTTGCAACTCATCAAAAATTATTAAAAAGATTCCAATCAATAAGAAGGTAATTGAAAACCACCAAAACATAGTCTATAATTGATAGTAAAGCTTCACTTTATCCAGTATCCAGTATCAAGTATCCAGCAACATGGGAACATGCAATTATTGCAGCACAAGCAGCCGAACTATTTCCGACACCATCGGATATTGCGCCGACTGTATTAGAAACAATTTTGACGTGGTCTGGCCCCGAATCAAAAAGGTGCACGACCAAAGTCGAACCGCTTACGGCCTGCCGATTGACCCTCCCCGTTCAAAAAACGGC
>JAQBHK010000121.1:0-6551 GCA_032127815.1 Desulfobacterales bacterium | reverse complement strand
AACAAAATCAGTTGGAAGGAAAAACTCATAGAGATATTGTGGTGCAATACAACTGGGAAAAATACAAAGCGCAATATTCCAATTTTAATGAAGAACTAAAACCCATCGACTTACGTCCAGGATCATTTGATCCCTTGTCCGCTTTTTATTACACGCGTCTTTTTGATCTAAAAAAAGATTTGACGATAGAACGGCCGGTAACGGACGGGAAAAAATGTGTCATCGGCAAACTTGCCGTCATCAAAAGGGAGACCATAAAAATCGAAAGCGGTACGTATGATACCTACCTCATCGAGCCCGAAATAGAACATATCGGCGGTGTCTTTGATAAAAGTGAAAATGCCAAAATTCACTTGTGGGTCACTGCTGATCATCGGCGCATTCCCGTTAAAATAAAAAGCAAAGTTATTGTTGGAAGCTTTACAGGAGAACTGGTATCGGCCACAGGTCTTAAAGGAGACTGACATAAGGAGGGATAATGGTGCTGAATATGGAGGCAATCGGGAAAACGATCGGTCCTCTGACCAGGGATTACACCTGGAAAGATGTTGTTCTGTATGCTTTGGGAGTTGGTGCCGGCTTTGCCGACCTCGAATACTGCTATGAAAAGGATCTCAAAGTCATACCGAGTTTTGCCATTGCAGCGATCTTTGATCTTTTTTTTCATATAGGAGCCGCGTCCCAGTTTAATCCGGCCGGCATCCTTCACGGCGAACAGGAGTTGATCTTTTATAATCCGATTCCGTCGGAAGGTACCCTGACCACCGAGGGAAGAATTACCCATTACTATGATAAGGGCAAAGACAAGGGTGCTTTAGTGGTGGCGGAAAGCGAAACCGTGCATTCCAGCGGCAGCAAGCTGTTTGCCAGTGTTATTACGATATTTGCACGTCTTGACGGCGGGTTTGGCGGAGAAAATGCACCCAAAAAAACGGTAGATTTTCAGGACAAAAAGCCTGATTTTGTTGTTGATGCCAACCCCTCTCCCGATCAGCCGCTGCTATACAGGTTGTCTGGAGATACGTTCGATTTGCACGTGAATTCGGAATTTGCCGCCTTGGCCGGTTTTGAACAACCGATCATGCACGGTCTCTGTACCCACGGGTATGCCTGCCGGGCGCTTATTCAAAGCCTTATTCCCGGGCATCCTGAAAAGGCCGGGCGGATGGACTGTCGCTTTGCAAAACCGCTGTATCCGGGAACACCGATCCAGACGCTCATCTGGAAAACAAAAGAGGGTCAGGCGGTCTGGCGGACCGTTAATACTGCAACCGGCGAGACGGTTATCGACAAAGGTATATTTGAATGGCGGGAAAACTGATTGTCGAGGGAGATATAGGCAAAGCTCAGCTCATAGAAAAGCTGTTTTCCATAAAAAAATAGACTGATCACAGACAACCTAAAAAGGAAAACGCCTATCACGAAAACACGAAAGTACGAAAGCACGAAAATTATACTTTTATTTCGTGCTTTCATTATTTCGTGCTTTCATTATTTCGTGTTTTATCCCCGTCGGGATGCTTCGCGCGTGATTATTTTAAATGTTTTTGCCGCGAGAATACAAATAAAAAGAGGTATATATGTCAACCGAAGGTGCTTTGGCCGGAATTACCGTGCTGGATCTGTCGCGTCTGTTACCGGGACCCTGTTGCTCTATGATGCTGGCCGACCACGGAGCACGCGTTATCGCCATTGAAGATAAACGTTTTATCGCAGACGACCTGTTCATCACAACGGTCAATCGCAACAAAGAACATATGTCGTTGAATTTGAAGACTTTAGAAGGCAAAGAGATCTTCTTCCGCTTGGTTGAAAGGGCCGATGTCCTTTTGGAGGGATTTCGCCCCGGGGTGGTCCACAGGCTCGGTATTGATTACGATACGGTTTGCAAGATCAACTCGAAAATCATTTATTGTTCCATCACGGGTTACGGCCAGAACGGACCTTGTCGCGATCGGGCCGGACATGATGTAAATTTTTTAGCGCATTCCGGTGTTTTAGATCTGATCGGCGAACCCGACCGTCCGCCTTCGATTCCAGGGGTCCAAATCGCCGATATCGCCGGTGGCGGTATGAATGCCGTCATCGGAATCCTTTTGGCGCTGATGGCCCGGGAAAGGACCGGGAAAGGACAATACATCGATATTTCCATGACCGATTGCATGGTCAGCCTGCTGCCGCTGACCCTTTTTTTACAGCAGCGTACCGGCGAGGACCCCAAGCGCGGTGAAACACTCCTTTCACATCGCTATGCCTGTTACAATACTTACGAGACAGCCGACGGACGCTACCTCTCCATCGGTGCTGTGGAAAACCGTTTCTGGAAATTCCTTTGCGAACATTTGAAAGTACCGGAATACACACCCTTGCAGTACGACGAAAATAGCCGACTTGAAATCCTGGATTTTATGCGCGCAACCTTCAAACAAAAAACTCTGGCCGCATGGGAATCCGAACTGGACAATCTGGATATCTGCTGGGGGCCGGTCCGGAATCTGCAGGAAGTGCTGCAAGATCCTCTTTTTCGGGAACGAGAGATGGTGATTGACATCCGTAGTCAAAAAGGGGAAACAACCACAACCTTGGGAGTGCCCGTGAAGCTGAGTGCAACTCCCGGCTCGATCCGCACTCCGCCGGTCAATTTTGGAGAAAGTACAATACCCATCCTCCGGGAACTCGGTTATACCGCCAACCAGATCAAGGAGTTTGCAGATAAAGGCGTATATTAGCCTGTAATTAAAAAGGCTTGTACTTGTTTGACAGAAAGCTAAAAGCAATCACGAAAACACGAAAGATCGAAAGCACGAAATAAAATTATAATTTTCGTATTTTCGTATTTTCGTGCTTTCGTGATAAGTTGTTTAATAGTCTCAAATTCTCTGGATCGTCACAAGAGCTTGTGGGTTGGCTTAATTGTAATTTTTATGTTTGATAGGATTGACTTGATCTAATGCCAAAAATCCTGAAAATCTTGTAAATCCTGTCTAAATAAAAAACTGACAGCTGGAGAGAAAAAATGAAAGACGTCGTTATCGTTTCGGCCTGCCGGACCGCCATTGGTGCTTTTGGCGGAACTTTGCGCGACAGCAACGCTGCTGCCATCGCCGCTGTAACCATGAAAGCGGCCATTGAAAGAGCCGGCATCGACGCGGGGCTCATTGATGATGTGCGCTACGGATGCTGCCTGGAGCCGGCCGACACCCTTAATGTGGCCCGCGTAGGGGCTCTTTTGGCCGGCATACCGGATGCCAGCCTGGCGGTTACCATCAATAGGGTTTGTATATCGGGGATGGAAGCGATTATATCGGGCATGGCCATGATCCAGGCCGGCATGGCCGACGTTATCCTGGCCGGGGGCGTGGAACACATGTCGGGCGTTCCTTACATTGTGCCGGATGCCCGGTGGGGGTGTCGCCTGCAGGATAAGGTGTTTGTGGACGCCGTGATCCGTGCCCTGCACTGCGGTTCGCACATCATCCCGCACCCTGAAGACGGGCCGGTCAACGCCAACGAGCCTCCGCTGAGTCTTTTCAAGGGCCAACCCTATATCATGGGACACACGGCCGAATTTGTGGCCCAGCATTTAAATATCAGCAGAGAAGAAATGGATGCGGTGGCCTTGAGGAGCCACAACCAGGCTGAACGGGCCACCCGTGACGGCTCTTTCAAAGATGAAATCGTATCGGTGGAGGTGCCGCAAAGAAAACAATCCCCCCTGATCTTTGATAAGGACGAACACTTCAAACCCGGCCTGACCTTGGAGGATCTGCAAAAGCTGCCGCCGGCGTTTGTGCCCGGGATCGGCAAGGTCACCGCCGGCAACTCCAGCGGCATCAACGACGGCAGCGCCGGAATGATCATCATGTCTGCGGATAAAGCCCGTGAACTCAATATTAAACCGCTTGCAAAAATAAAAGCCATCGGCCGGGGCGGATGTCATCCGTCTGTTATGGGCCTATCTCCTGTGCCTGCCGTCAAGCATCTGCTCAAAAGCAGCGGTCTTCAAATGGATGATTTTGAATTGATTGAAATCAACGAAGCCTTTGCCGCCCAATACATCGGGTGTGAACGGGAACTCGGCTTAAACCGGGAGATAACGAATGTCAACGGGTCAGGGATCGGTCTGGGGCATCCGGTGGGAGCCACCGGCGCCCGGCTCATCGTAACCCTGATCCATGCCATGCAAAAGAGAGGCAATAGTCTGGGTCTCGCGACTCTTTGCGGCGGCGGCGGCGTCTCCATGGCCTGCGCCATAGAACTCATCTAGGTGTTCATCCATAAATGGCCCTTTTTGCATAATCTTTCAACCATTTGAATTTGATTCTAAAACTTTAACTCCACTGCTTCAACGATCTTTTTTGAGCCTTACCTGGATATTCCACGCCCTTGAGGTGTTTATTTGCAAGGCATTTATTTTTTAGTTATCGATGAAAAGATTTCATGAAATATCCGGGTTAGCCGTATATTACATTTCAATATGAAACACCGGTTGAGGCTAAGATACTGTATTCTTGGCATTTATTAATTTTACAACGGCTATTTGTCGTAATTAACTACGGCTATTAGGCCGTCTACTCTAATGTTGGAATAATTGCGTACGGTCCAAATCCAATTAGAGGCTACAAGCAAAGATCTCTACTTCCTGTCCGACCCTGAACTGGCACAGATAATAAGTACAATCCTTTCCGAGATTGATAGCCTGGCGATTATAAATGCCCATAGAAGCATGGTATACCTCTCTATGTCGACTCTAGAAGGGATACTCTCGAATGTTCTTGCGCTAAACATCAATAAAATCAAAAGTCCACCTTTCTCTTGTCCTAAGAAGAAAGGTGGCGCTTTAAAAGACTTTGATAAATTGGTATTGGCCGAAAAGATAGCACTTGCAAAGGATTTAGGAAGAATCGCCCCAGAATTTTACGATACATTCAAGAAATTTAAAGAGTTTCGCAATTACATGCGCCCTTTAGCCGAGCTCGAAGATAAGCACCCTTTGGATATTGGTCTTGGGCAAATAGCTTTGGGATTAATGAACCATACGATATCAAAATTGCAAAAAATAAGATTTATTGAAGAAAAAATTTGGAAAGTCATAAGCGGTATTCCAGTTTACAATTCAAGCCAGAGGCAAATTGAGTTTAAGCTCTTCCGTCTGCTACGTACACATTCTTTTCTCGTCACTGAAGATTACGCTTGCAATAGGGGGGAACAATGAAGAGCTGGCTCTTGGACTTTTACGAGTTCTTGGTTGCCGTAGTGCGCTGGTGGAAATTCCTTATCACGGGCAGTCTGGTTATAGCTGGCATTGTCCTCTACGAGCACGTGAGCCAACCGCTAGGAGCGGCCACAGCAGGGAAACTTTTCGGCTTCGGCTTCGTTGTCGTGGCAATCTTCCTTGCTTGGCGCCAGGAGCGACTTCGCGTGCGGGCCCTCGATCCGTTCCCTCTTGCCCCCGGGGTAGACGTCTAACACTACGACCCTGTCCTACGCCCCGATCAGACATGGCACCTGAGAATCAGGGATCGAAACAACCCCGACCTCGTTATCACAGTCGAGATCGTGCAGGGCCGACTGTACGCCGGTATTCAGAACAGGCACGGCACAGATCGTAGTGCAAGACTCCGACCGGTCCGAATAGAAGTGCAATAATGTCGCCGAACCAGCGCATTCACCCGACTGGCGCGGGTGATGCGCATTCGTTAAATCAATGCACGATACCTGCTAGAAGATTCAGTATTTAGAACCCCAAAATTTGCATGATTCGGAAAACAATCATAAACTTTCTTGACCACTTAAAATTTAAGGCTACGATACACAGTCTTTAGTCTCAGCTCAAAATTTATCCTACTGGACAACCTTTTGAAAACTCAATGTAAGTTAGAATTTACAACTCTTTTTCTAATAGTCCTTGACCTGTACCAAGATACAGGGTTTATATTGGCATTGGAGGTGACGCAGAATGGGCAACAAACGCCGCATAGAAGTTCTCAGTGCAGGCTGTCCTATCTGCAATAGAAGTTCAACCTTTAGGGAGGAGCAGGGATGAGATCTGATGAAATATCTTTGGCATTTTTTATTCAGAGAATTGAAAAGGCCGCGAAAATTACGAAAGTTAGAAAAACAACCAGGCGGCTTATGCTTTTTCCTTTGGTGCTATTTGTTTTTTTGGCGGCCGCTGAACTTTCCTTTAGCGAGGAAGCGGATTACCTGACGCCGATGGGGGTAGTCAGGCTGAAAAAAATGCTTGATGCTCCCGATTTTAATCTTTCCGATTTAGAGGGGAGCAAAAGAAGCCTGGGTGATTTTAAAGGCAAATTCGTTATGTTGAATTTCTGGGCCACCTGGTGAACTTACTGCGACAAGGAGAGGTCATCTCTGGAAAAAGTCCACCAGCTTTACAAAGAAAAAGGTATGGTTGTTGTGGCCATCTCTATTGACCGGGGAAGAGATGAAAAAGTGAGAAAGTTAGTCAAAGGTTATGTAAATCGAAAAAATCTGACTTTTCTCAATCTGCTGGATCCCAAGGCGGCGGCTGCCGCACAGTATGGCGT
>JAQBHK010000120.1:0-2910 GCA_032127815.1 Desulfobacterales bacterium | reverse complement strand
AAAAATAACCACAGGCATATAGTTGATATTCCGAGGATTATTTTTTGAGCATAACGCAGATATTGGGCAAAAAGACTATTTATGGATGGGCACTAAGTAGTCCCCTTCTTCGCCAGATCCATAAGCGTTTTTTCAAGTGATGCCAGTTCGTTGATCAGCCTTTCGCAGGCTTGTTCTGCACCGCCAAACTCTCCTAAACGTCCCATTTCTTCCAACTTAAACGCCGCTTTGGCTGCGTCCCGGCCCTGAAAATTACCTACCATGCCTTTTAAGGCGTGGGCCGTCCGCCTCAATGAACCAGTGTCTTTAGATTTCAATGCTTCCTGCAAGGTCTCTACCATGGGGGGATAGTCACTTACCAACATTTCCAAAGCTTCTTTAAAGAAGTCCCAGTCATGATCAAAAGCCTTCAGCAGCGACTCTGAATCAAAAGTCGGGCGCTTTTCAGAGACCGCTTCGACGGCCGAAGGTATGGAGGATTCTTGTGGCACAAGGGCTTGGATCACATTCAGGAGGATATCCGAGTTGATCGGTTTTGAGATATATTCGTCCATGCCGGCTTCAATACATCGTTCCCGATCACCTTTCATGGCGTGAGCGGTCATGGCAATAATCGGCGTATGTCCTCCTGTCTGCTTTTCCAATTGGCGAATCCGGATCGTAGCATCGAAACCGTCCATTTCCGGCATTTGAACGTCCATAAGGATCAGGTCGAATTTGTTGTTGACTAAAGCCTCTACAGCCTTACGGCCGTTTTCAGCCACCGTGGCCCGGTGGCCCCAGCGATCCAACAGGCGGGTAATATATTTTTGGTTAAAAGGCGTGTCTTCCGCTACCAGAATATCCAAGGAACGCAGATCTCTTTTAAATATTCGATCAGATGCTTTTGAATCAATTTCAGTTCGTGGTTCGGCCATACCGAGGGCAATTAATATTGCATCGAGCAAGTCGGAAGAACGCACCGGTTTAGTAATGCAGGCCTTAACACCCAACTCATCAAGATCGACTTGGCTGTGGCAGGATGAGGAGATTTGCATCATAATTGCGTTGATATCCAGAGCGTCTTGATTATTAATCCACCGGGCAAGCATAAACCCATCCGCATCCGGCATGTCGGAGTCTATTATAATCAGCTTAAACGGAGTCTTTTGATCTTGGGCCGAACTGAGAATCTGCTGGGCTTCTTCCATTCCGGCAGCACCTGTTGGAATCATTTTCCAGCTTTCCAACAGCTCCTGGATGATTTGTCGGCTGGTGGCATTGTCGTCTACTACCAACACATTCAGATTGCCAAGATCAGCATCAAACGGCAAAGCTGTTTCTTTCTTCTCTGCCGGTTGCAAAGCGAATTTAGCGGTGAAATGGAAAGCACTCCCCTGTTCCGGTTGGCTTTCAACCCAGATTTGGCCACCCAACAGACCCACCAGTTGGGCGGATACAGTCAATCCAAGACCTGTACCGCCGAATCGGCGTGAAGTGCTGCCGTCAGCCTGGCCAAAGGCGCCAAATATGGTTTCCTGCTTTTCAAGCGGAATGCCGATGCCGGTGTCAGCAACAGAGAAATGGATCAAGGCTTCAGTTTCGCTGCGATGATCGAGTTGCACATCTACAATGACTTCACCCTCTTCCGTGAATTTGATCGCGTTGCTTACCAGGTTAAATATTATCTGACGAAAGCGGGCCGGATCGCCGACAATGCTGTCAGGCACATCGCTTGCAATACGACAGGCCAGTTCAAGGCGCTTTTCATGGGCCTTGGCAGCCACTATTTTTAATGACTCTCCCAGAAAATCTCTCAGGTTAAATGCGGTTTCCTCCAGTTCCAGCTTCCCGGCTTCTATCTTGGAGAAATCTAGGATGTCGTTAATTAAGGAAAGAAGAGAATGGGCGGCGGCAATGACAACTTCCAAATCTTCCCTCTGGCTGGGGTGCAGGTCCGTATCGAGTGTCAGCTCGATTAGGCCGATAATGGAGTTCAGGGGAGTCCGGATTTCGTGGCTCATGTTGGCGAGAAATTCGCTTTTAGATCTGCTGGCTCCTTCAGCATCCAACTTGGCCTGTTTCAACGCCTGGGCCCTTTTATGTTCGGAGACATCCCGTAAAAATCCCCGAAACCCAACGGGCCGTCCTTGTTCTGTTATCAAAGAGATTGATGGCTGTACAAAACGTTTGGTGCCGGTTCTGCCGATAATTGTCCAGTCAAGGACTTTAATGGTTCTTCCCGTTTTGTGGACATGATTAAAGGTTTCGGCCGCCTTCACGGCATGCTCGTCATCCATGAACTGCCTCAAATTTTTACCGGTAATCTCATCCTTGGAATATTCAAGGATTTTGCACATGGAATTATTTAAGTAAGTCAAATTACCGGAAATATCTACTTCATAATAGCCGTCTTCACTGCTTTCGATGATAGTCCTATATTTTTCTTCGCTTTCCTGCAAAGCCTTTTCAGCCTCCTTACGCCCGCTCATAATATACTGAGCATGGGAACCAAAGATCATGAAAAAGCATAAAACTAACAACCGCATCGATAAACTACCGAGATCAAACCCTACAAATCGCTGAAAAAAATTAACGTCATCCGCCAGCATAACATACAAAAACGATTCAAGAATCCAGTAGATGCCGGCAAGACCGAGTCCGATAAAAAGCATGTTGTCGGTTAAATCAGAAAATTTCCTGTTTTGACTTTTCATTTAGCGCCTCCGCAGTATGTTTCCGCCAGGCCCCTCAATGCTTCCAACTTGAACTGCACAGCGAGCGCATTCTCCGTAGCTTGCTGCAGGGTTCTTCAAAAAGCGTTGAACCGTTTTTTGCCCTGCTCGGCGTTCTCCCAGGTTTTCGGTTGCGGCTGTACAGGCGTACGCCTCACCGCAAACCCTTGCTTGTCCCGCCATAGCCCTTTTTCGG
>JAQBHK010000119.1:0-3298 GCA_032127815.1 Desulfobacterales bacterium | reverse complement strand
TTGTGTGTTTCGGTAAAATATACCACAGCCATGTTGCGGTCACTCTGGAATTCTTCAAGATGCCGGCGCACAAGGTTCCGAAGTTTATCTATCGTGTTGTCTGCCTGCTCGACTTCTTCCCTCAAGCGGGCAAATACCTGTCTGGTCCTGAAACTGAAAAAGTGGACCAGAATGTCATCCTTATTTTTAAAATAAAGATAAATAGTGCCGTCAGCCACCCCGGCTTCTTTGGCGATCTGTGATACGGTCGATTGAAAAAATCCCTGCTCAGAAAATACCTTCACCGCTGCTTCAAGAATTCGATGATATTTGTCGTTTGCTTTTTTGTTAATGGTAGGCCTCCCTTTAACTAGTTTCCATCCATAAATGGCTATTTTTCCGATGAGCGGCGTTCTCCGCGGGTTTCCGCCCTCGACGTACAGAAGTACGCCTCGGGCGAAAACCCTTGTGCGGCCTTGCTCATCGAAAAAATATCTCATTTATGAATTGGAAACTACTTAGTGCTCAAATGTGTTTATGGATGGGCACTAATTAATGGTTCAAAGGTTTAATTAATGAGAATGCAAGCCCTGTTGAATATTGAAACTTATTTCGCTAACCAATCGCAATAATGCTTTCTTGCCTGAAGGTACACCGGAGACCAATTTTAGTCAATAAAAGATAAGGTTCCCGAATCAATCTAATTTTGAGGCATTAATTTTTTGAAGGCAGACATATTCAACCGGCTTGCTTTCAAGATTTGTAGTTCCAATCAACCTTCTTGACAATACAACCAATATCCGGTATCTATATAAATGTCTTCGGGTGTCGCAGTATAGTTACTGCTTGATATCCAGCCATACTACATATTGTGATGCTTCCTGCTGCGGCACACAACCTTAAACTTCCTCTTATTCCGAGCTCAACAAGGGAATTCTTATCACTTCCTTGCTTTTAGGAGGTTCTCACCAATGGCTGAAGGCAGGATTAAATGGTTTAGCGAAAAGAAAGGTTACGGATTTATCGAAACCGATGAAGATGCAGAGATATTCTTTCATAATTCAGGTGTTGCCGATCATGGCCATTTCGGTCTGCAAAAGCAAGACCCCGTCTCGTTTGACGTTAAAAAAACCGCCAGGGGACCACAAGCGGTCAATGTAAGACCAGTATAACTTGCTGCTTTAATTCTTATACGTTAAATTTAGGGTTGCGGTATTCAGCCCCGTTAGATACAGGCCGCAATGGATTCAATCAATGGCTTTTACGATGATCGCCAGAGACGGTATGAACTGTCAGAGCAAGTTAATAATCTATTGATATTTCGATTTCCGTTCAGACCTGTCGGTAAGAGTATGGCCGTCTGAGATACGCATTACGTATTATTGGGGTTAAAGGGTTTTACGGTACCTGACCAACATTGCGGTTATCTCACGCACATACTGGCAGTCATTTTTTTTAAATTTATTAAATGCTGCTTTATATTTAAAATCGGCAAATTGAAATCTACATCCAGATCTTCGCATATTGCTTTGAGTTCATTGCATTTCTTGTGTAGTTCTCCTAGTTTGTTGCCAATCATTGTGCCAAGTATTTGCATTCTTTTCTGAGAGTCATCAACAGAAGATAAGCGTGCGTCTATCTCATCCTGCAACCCTCTGAGTTGTGGATTGGTTTTTAATAATTCTTCTCTTTCTTTTAATGCTGTTTTAAGCACAGCTTCATAATTCCATGTTTCAATTCTTGGTGTATCTGAGAATGGTTCATCTATTATTTTGAGTGATTTTAGTGGTTTCAAGTATTCACCTCACATTCTAAATCAAGAATTTTATCATACATAATCTTGTTTTTCATTCTGTTTTGAAAATTTATTAAAAAACAGAGCCATTTTCGACCTTGCTTTTTCTTGATTAGATTTTTAATGAGTTTTAAGATCTTTTTGCAAATCAATCAAGCGGGATTAGAGGAGGTATGAAATGGGTATAGGGCATACTTATGTCTGCTATTCCAAGGATACAATATCTTGATTCAAATAAAGCTTGGAAGTGTTGATGATTCACAGCCTGAATGAATCAATTTTTCATTTATGGGTGTATTTCTTCAGAAAACAATTCAACATAAATTTCTGCTTGGGTATCAATTTCTCAAAGCGCATCGTCAATTTTCTTGTTGAGATAGAGCTGAAAGAATCTTTGCTGTTTTGACTTACATCCGAAACAATTCTAACCGGCAATTTTCTCAGATAAAAATTATCGTTAGTTGAATAAATTTCAATCTCAGCTGAACCGTTTGATTCCACTCCATCGCCAGAATATAGAAAGGAGAGCCCATCTTTACTGATGTCTTTGATTTGGCCCTTTTTGTCGCAATCTGAATTAAGGGTAGCAAATGCGCCTTCTTTGACCTTGAATCGTTTTTGTTTCTTTTTTTCTATAATGTTGGTCATAATTAAGATTCAAATGTTTGTGAATGTATTGTTTGGTATATATATCCTAATGAAAAGGGGCGGCAGGAGATACCGCCCCTTCCCACCAAATAAGAAGATGAAGGAAGTAAAAATGGAGGAATACGATTACTTCCAGTATCTCTAGTACAGGGAAATAGCCTTAAGGTCAAGACTGAATTGTCTAACATAAAATACTGAAAAAAACTAAGCATTATGAAGAAATAATATGTAAAGACAAGGGTTTATTTCGCTCTGTTTTGCGGAGAAAGGGGATGCAGCGTGTTGAATTTTTTTTGAACAACCGCCATAGAAGAACGCGGTATCGATTTGTTGTTTGGGCCAACATAGGCCGATTCGTTATGCTGGAAAGTTTGGCTGATAAATAAAAGGGTTAGCCTGATTATCGGCTAACCCTTTATTTGCTTGGTGCCGGAGGTCGGAATCGAACCGACACGGGGTTGCCCCCGCGGGATTTTGAGTCCCGTGCGTCTACCACTTTCACCACTCCGGCAAATGTAAAATTATGTAGAGGTTCCGAGAATTTACACTTATTTTACCTATACCCCTTGACAGGTAAAAAAGGGTAATTTTTAGAGTTTTTCCTCTACAAATGCTCTACAATCTTGAAAATCAACATAAAATATTTTGCGTTTGAAGACAAGATAATATTCAAAAAAATATTGTGCCAGCATTGACAAATAATTTTTATATTTTATATTGCGTCCCCAAGGGAGTCGTCAGAGGGTCATTACAACAAAGCCAAAATTCCAGCAAAATGTAATACCAGCGTAATTACAGAGTATTGAAATTACACCACCTGTAATAGACACCCCTGCTCTATCGTCCATCCAGCGTAATGAAAACCATAGGAAAACA
>JAQBHK010000118.1:0-7302 GCA_032127815.1 Desulfobacterales bacterium | reverse complement strand
GCTCTCAAGGTCTTGGTGTTCTTTTCATATTGCTGACTCTTGTTACGAACCCCGCGATACATAAAATCGCAATCAAGGCTTACGGAGGGGCAGCTCTTATCTTCAGCATTTATTTAGTCTATGTTTTAGCCGGAGCCGGCTTTAGAAAAAAAAGGGATGGGGCCATCTGTTTTCTGGGAGTGCTTTTCCTCCTTTTTGCTATAATCATTAATGACATATATCTTCAAAGTATTATATATCCAAACCAACTTCTTCCATTGGGAGTATTCATTTTTATCTTTGCCCAAGCGGTTGTGCTGTCTTTGCGTTTTTCAAAATCTTCCGAGCGGGAGATTGTTTATGAACGTTTTGTCCCTAAAGAATTTTTAAAAAACCTGCATAAAGAAGACATTATTGATGTCAAACTGGGTGACAATGCTGAAATGGAGATGTCCGTCTTGTTCTCTGATATTCGAGACTTTACAACGCTTTCAGAGGCGATGACACCGGAAGAGAACTTCAAGTTTATCAATTCTTACCTTAAGGTCATGGGGCCCGTTATTCGCAGGCACGGCGGATTTATTGATAAATACATTGGAGATGCCATTATGGCTCTGTTCGATAAAAACGCCGACGATGCCGTTAGGGGAGCCATCGGGATGCTGCGGGAACTCGACAAATATAACGAGGGTCGTAAACGAGCAGGTTATACCCCCATTCAAATCGGCATTGGGATCAACACGGGGACCTTGAGGATTGGAACAATAGGAGAGAGCGGCCGCATGGAAGGTACGGTCATCAGTGACGCCGTCAATGTTGCTTCCCGCATTGAAGGGACTACCAAACTGTATGGGGTTTCACTATTGATCAGCGATCATACCTTTCGCAGTTTAGAGGAACCGTCAAAGTATCACATTCGGGAGATTGACCGTGTAAAAGTCAAAGGGAAAACAGAACCAGTAGCAGTATGGGAAGTTTTTGATGGTGATCCACCCGATATGTTGAATTATAAATTGGATATTGCCACGATTTTTGAAGAGGCCAGATATCTTTATCATTCAAAACGATTCGATGAAGCTTTCGAACTGTTCATGGATTGTCTTGTCAGAAATCCACGTGATAAAACCACCGAACTTTACGTAGACAGGTGCAAGCTGTACATGGAAATGGGGGCGGATGCGAACGGGGAAGGCATCGTTCGGCGAGTTGCATATACCAGAGGATAACTTGGGGTTTTTCGATAGTCTTTACAACTGGCTGATTTCTAACAAAAAGAGATAAGACAATGTTATCTCAAAAAAATATCCTCTTTATGTCAGGTGACTTATAACTTGGCTGAAATATCACTCGGGGCTTTTTCCCGAGCTCCGAGACGGAAAAAGCCTATATCGTGTCTGAGTTCATATTGTTGTCGACAAGTCTCGAAATGTGCGAAATGAATCATGCCGTCATCACAAGTTCTTCCGCTTTTTGATCAATTAGTTTGATCAAATCCTGAACGGTATCGACTTCCTTTTCTTCAAAATAGGCTTCTCCACATTGTCCACATACCCAAGCTGGTACATTGTCCAGCATGAGGTGGCACCCTTTCCGGTCAATATGGAAAGGCGCAGAGCTTCTTTTCATTTCACCTTGACAATGAATACATCTCATGACGTTATCCTTGTTTTGAAATCATTTGACCATTCATCTTTATCCGGGATGTAAGCAGTGATTATAGCCAGAAAGTCCTTTTTTTATTTCGAGCTTCGAGACGGAAAAAGCAAAGATCCCTTATTCCACTTCCAATACAGTCAGTATTTCCGATACTTCAGCCATACTTATGTGTTCCATTTCAAGCAATATCTCACCGATCCGTCTGTGCTTTACTCCCGCAATATCCTCGGTTGCCTGAATCCTCATTGCCTCCGTAAATTGGTCTAAATTGATAAACCCTTTCTCCATTGCTAACGTGGCAAAACGTTTGTCGAGACTCTTTGCAACCATGCTGCCCTCCCAACCTGTTTTAAGTTTGAACTGCAACAGTGAGCGCATTCCCCGTCCCGCTTTCGGCGGAACTGAGGGAGTTTAATAAAATCGCAGTACTGTTTTATTACCATTACGGCAAAAAAATAACAACTATCAAAATTGGCAGAGGACCATGGGGCGTGAGCGTGCAAACGGATGCAATTGAATTCATTATATTTTTAGAAAAATCCAACGGTGTAATTCCGTGGATAACTATCTTGCCGTTAAACGGCACAAGATTTGCATATTAAGGAAAGAGGATGGAACGATGAGTCCCTAAAAAAATTGGAATGGAGGTTTTTCATGGAACCGTTACGAGTTCTGGTTATCGAGGATGATGAGACCGCCCGCAAGCAATTGGCAAAAGCGATCCGCAAAGAAGGGTATGAAGTGCTGACAGCCGAAGACGGCCGGGCGGGGCTGGATCTTTTCAAGCAGGAACTGCCCGAAATAGTCATTACCGATTTGAAGATGCCGGGGATTGGCGGGCTGGAAGTGATGCAAACCGTCAAACGCATCTCACCGCATGTGCAGGTTATACTAATTACAGCATTTGGTGAAACCGATACGGCGATCTTGGCGTTGCAAGAAGGGGTGCTGGACTATTTAAAGAAACCGCTCGATCTGGACCAGTTGACCGTTGTCCTGGGAAGAGCCGGTGAAAAAGTGATGGAATATAAAAAAGTAGAGACTTTCCCGACCTTGCTTTTGGCCGACGATGAAGAAAAAACCCGCAAGCGCCTTGCCAAGATACTGGAGGATGAATCCTGGAGGGTGATTCAAGCCGGCAACGGTCAGGAGGCGGTAGATATTTTTGAACGGGAAAAGATTGATGTTGCCATCCTGGACATTAAAATGCCCCAAAAAGACGGGCTCGAGGCCTTGCACGCAATGCGCAGCATCTCTGATGATTTTGAGGCCATCATTCTTACAGGCTATGGTGATGAAGCCAGCGCCATTCAGGCGCTGCGCGACGGCGCCATGAATTTTCTAAAAAAGCCGATTGATTTGGATCAGTTAACCATTGCGGCGCAAAAGGCGCTGGAAAAATTGCAAGCGGCCCGGTCTTTGAAGTATCGGACGCGGGAACTCGAGCTGGCAACCCAGGTTATCGGTAGAATCACTACGGAGAACAAACTCCATGTGGATCTGCGCAGAAGTGTGCCCAAGGCGACCCTGGATTTTGCCGAGCAGCTGCTCGAAGCGATTCCGATAGCGCTGTTTGCTGTAGATAAAGATATGAACATTATTTATATGAATTCTCATTGCACGCAGCCTCTTGGATACCGGCCGGAAAAGGTGGACGAGCAATTTCTGCGCAGTTTGGCAAAGATAGGCATTGAAGACCTTACTTTGGAAGCATTCAAAGCCAACTTAGATAGAATCGCCGGAGCCTCCAGCGGAACAATAGAAACCATTAGTGTTGGTAAATATTCATATATTACAATAGCGCCTCTCAAAGTTTCAAGTGAACGCGGAGAGAAAAATACTGTTATGGTAATACTGCGAGGGGAAAGAAAATAAACGTCACGGCATTTCGAAAGCCGTTGATGCAAAGGAAGCCCATGGAGAAAAGAAATGTTTTAATCGTCGATGACGACACGCTTGTCCGGGAACAGATAGCCAAGGAACTTAAAAGAGAATTCTTCAATCCGGTTTCGGCCCGGGACGGCCAAAGCGCCCTGGAAATATTTCGCCGGGAAAAGATCGATATTGTGATCCTGGATGTCAAACTGCCGGATATCGATGGTCTTATCGTTCTGGAAACGATTAAAAAGGAGAAGCCGGGGTGTGAAGTGGTCGTCATCACCGGCTGGGGATCCCAGGAGATTGCCATAACGGCGCTGCGCAAAGGTGCCATTGACTATATTGAAAAGCCGATGAGTATGGAGGAAATTTCAGCGGCATTGGGCCGGGCCCAGGAGAAGCTGGCCGAGAGGGAAGAACTTGCGTATCAGTACAGAATTCTGGTGATCGATGACGAAGAGGAAATCGTTAAACGGCTGCAAAAGGTTTTGGAAAAAGAAGGCTATGAGGTTGTCGGCGCCTGTAGCGGTGAAGAGGGATTAAAGGTTGTTGTCAATGAGAAGATAGATGTCATCATATCGGATATACAAATGGACGATATGGATGGAATCGAGGTTATTCAGCGCGCCAAAAGAATGTATCGCGATATCGAAGGGATTGTGGTTACCGGCTTTAAGGATCAGGAATTGGCCATACGGTCGTTGCGCGCCGGGGCGCATGATTACATCACCAAACCGCTGAATCTGGAAGAACTCTTATTTTCGGTTCAAAAAGCGATTGAGAGAATCAACCTGAACCGCGACCGTTTATACAGAAGTAGAGAGCTGAAGCTTTCTACGGAAATTATTTGCAAGATGAATGAAGAGCTGGAGCGAAAAATTCAAGAGCGGTCAAAGGAATTGAGCGAAACCCAGGCCCAGCTTTTTCAGACATCCAAGCTGGCCACTTTAGGTGAGATGTCCGCCGGCCTGGCGCATGAGATGAATCAGCCCTTGGGGGGCATATATTTGGTCGCCAAGCATTTAAGAAAGTTGATGGAAAGGGGGCAATTATCCGATAAGGAGATTGACTCGGGTCTGGGGGACATTGAAATGTCGGTTAAACGCATGTCCAAAATAATTACGCACATTCGCACGTTTGCCCGCCAGGATACATTGCATTTTGTGGCGGTGGATGTGAATGAGACCATCGATTCCGCCATGAGTCTTTTAGGTGAGCAGTTGCGCCTGCACGGTATCCAGGTACTGTTGGAGCTCAGTCCGGATCTGCCTGACATAATCGGCGAGCCCTTTCAGCTTGAACAGGTGTGGATAAACCTGATTACCAATGCCCGTGATGCTGACGATGAAAAAGAAAAACAGATTTCAGCCGGCAGTTTACAGATAACGGACTACCAAAAACAGATAACCATTTCAACGCACTGTCATTTGCAAGCGGAAACGCCGTCGGTGGAGATCTGTTTTGATGACAACGGCATCGGGTTGGCCGCAGAGCACCAGGTAAAAATCTTTGAACCCTTTTTCACCACCAAAGAGGTCGGCAAGGCCATGGGCTTGGGATTGTCCATCAGCCACGGGATCATCAAAAGCCATAAGGGTACAATAACGGCGGAAGGCCGAGCGGGCGCAGGGACCACGGTTCGCGTGAAACTTCCGATTGGAGAGTAATGATGGCAAAGATACTGGTTATTGACGATGAAAAGATCATCAGGGATCAAATGAAGAAGCTTTTAGACCTGGATGATTACGAGACATTTACGGCCGAGGACGGTCAAACAGGTCTCAAGATTTATGACCAGGAGCAGCCGGATATTGCGCTGGTCGATGTAAAGATGCCGGGGATGAGCGGTATTGAGGTGTTAAAACGGATGAAAGAGCGCTCCACCGCCACCGAGGTCATTATTATCACCGGGCATGGAGGCGTAGAAACCGCCATCGAGGCCCTGAAATTAGGTGCTTTCAGTTACCTTCAAAAACCGCTCGAGTACGATGAATTGGAAATTGAAATCAAGCGGGCCTTAGAAAAACAGGAAATGAAAAAACAGCTGGATAAACATGTGCTCTCTTTAGAGAGCGCTTACTCCGAGCTTGAGCAGATATTCAACACTGCCGTTGACGGCATGTGGGTGATTGATAAAAATGCCAACGTGCTGCGCGTGAACGACAGGTTTCAAACGCTATCCGGCTTTAGTGCCGGTGAAGCCGTTGGTAAGAAATGCTATGAGGTTTTTCCCAGCGCCGTATGTCGTACGTCCGAATGCTGTATGGTACGGATTCGTGGCGGTGAAAAGCATGTGCAATATGAGATAGACAAAAAGTGTAAGGACGGCAGCAAAGTTCCTTGCCTGCTGTCAATCGTTCCCTATATGGCCTCTAATGGAGAGTTGATCGGCATGGTCCAGAATATCGAGGACATGACCGAGCGCAAGCGAGCGGCCGCCGAGATGAAAAAGGCCCACGATCAGCTTGAATCATTGTATGCGCGATTGCAGCGCGAGCATGAAATTGCCAAGCAGGTGTTTGCCAAGGTGATTCGCACCGACTACATTGAATTTCCCAACATGAAGTACCTTTTATGGCCCATGGAGATCGTCTCCGGCGACCTGCTGCTGGTTGCACCAAAATCTCCGGACGGAATGTATATCTTTTTGGGGGACTTTACCGGGCACGGCCTTTCTGCGGCTATCGGTGCCATTCCGGTCACGGACGTCTTTTATGCCATGACCGCCAAAAATGCATCCATTGCCGACATCGTGGCGGAGATCAACAGCAAGCTGAAAGCTGTGCTCCCCACCGGGATATTCTGCTGTGCCTGTTTGATGGAGCTGGATCATGACAGCGGCGAACTCACCGTTTGGAACGGCGGCATGCCGGATGTGTTTGTGGTGAAAAAACAGGGGGGCTTAAAGCACCGTCTGCCGTTTCATGCCCCGGCTCTGGGTGTTGTCGGCAGTGACGAGCTGGAACTGGATACTGAAATCATCGAATTGGCTCCCGGAGATCGCGTTTATGCTTACTCCGACGGCGTAACCGAACTATGCGCGCATAATGGCGAAAAGTTCGGCGGGCAGCGGCTTGAGGAGTGCCTTATCCGGGAATTTGCCGGTGACAACATTTTGGATAACCTCGGGAACAGTCTTAAGGGTTTTCGTCAAGACGCCCCGCAAAGCGATGACATTACCATCATAGAGCTCACATACGGCCAAGAAGGACCGATGGTCTGGAAGATGACCTTTACTTTTGACGCCGGCAATTTGCGCACTACGGATGTTGCCTCATATCTGCGCGAGATGATTGAAAAGGACCAGTGGTTGCGGGAGCACAAGTACGATCTCAATATTATCCTGTCGGAGCTTTTAGTCAATGCCCTGGATTGGGGCGTCCTCGGGCTGGACAGCAGTATGAAAAACGATCCGGAGGGGTTTGAGCAGTATGTTGCTCTCAGGCAAAGGAGATTAGACGCTCTTACCGAGGGATGGATCAAGGTTGATCTTGCGCTTTCCGGTCATAATAAGGGAGGAGAACTTGTCATACGCGTGCGCGACAGCGGTTCCGGGTTCGATTACTCTAAACCCCCGCCACAATTCAGTGACAACACATCCTTCAGCCGGCGGGGCATCCAGCTGGTCAGGTCCTTGTGCCAAAAGTTTTCCTACCAGGGCAGGGGCAACCGGGTGGAGGCGGTCTATGTCTGGTCCTGACCCGGATTTACTCCGTCTTTTGTTTCAACCGCTTCGGCTCCCCCCATTGCGGGGGGACGAAAATCCTTGTGCGGCCTTACTCATCGTAC
>JAQBHK010000117.1:0-4662 GCA_032127815.1 Desulfobacterales bacterium | reverse complement strand
TTCATATCTAAACCTCCGTTTTTTTAGTTTAACTATTTAGTGCCCATCCATAAATGGTTCTTTGTTTTCCGATGTTTGAATAATATAACAATTTGAGAGCCGTTGCCTTGACCTATGTCAAAAAAGTCAGGAATAATCCGGCAAGTTTTTCGGCCGTGGGCGTTTCTGGCTCTATGTGCTGATATTATAGCAGCTTGCAAGCCATTGCCTTGACTTATGTCAAAAAAGAATGGTAACTAAAAATATGAGGAATATTTATGAAAAAAAAGATTGATATAATATCGGAAACACCCCTTTTCAGCGGTCTCCCTGAAAACCAGCTAGAAGAAATTAAACAGATAGCTATAGATAAGTCTTACAAAAAAGGTGAAACAATTTTCCTCGAAGGTGATAACGGCAACGGATTTTACGTTGTTGTAGAAGGCAGAATCAAAATTTATAAAGTATCATCTGACGGCAAAGAGCAGATTCTGCATATATTCGGTACGGGAGAGCCGTTTGGAGAAGTGCCGGTCTTTACCGGAAAACCGTTTCCGGCCAATGCCGAATCTTTAGCCCAAAGCCGCCTCCTGTTTTTCCCAAGAAAAGCCTTTGTTGATCTTATATCTGATAACCCCTCCCTGGCGTTGAACATGCTTGCAGTCCTTTCAACCAGACTCCGGCGGTTTACGGTTCAGATAGAAAATCTTTCCTTAAAAGAGGTGCCGAGCCGTTTGGCCGCCTACCTTATTTATCTGGCAGAAGAACAGGGGCGCAAAGATTCCGTGAAACTGCATATTTCAAAAGGGCAGCTTGCCAGCCTGCTGGGCACCATTCCTGAAACCCTGTCGCGTATTTTCGCCAAGATGAGCGCTCAGAATCTAATTCAAGTATCAGGTCGTGATATCAATTTGCTCGATTTTACCGGTCTTGAAGATTTGGCAGAATAACTGTTTTTGGTTTTCACAACTTTAACCCTAACAAAATCCGTCTTCATTTAGCAAGCACGAAAGGAGAAACTTTCATGAGCATTCTTATCGTAGATGACATGGAAGACCAGCGCCTGCTGTTGCATAAATTTTTAAAAGACGGCGAATTCACCGATATTCTCATGGCAGATTCCGCCAAGAAAGCCTTTAAAATTTTAGGGCTGGACGAACCGGCCGGTCTCGCTCATAAAATTGATCTTATCCTGATGGATCTTATCATGCCGGAAGTAGACGGTATCGAAGCCTGCCGCCGTATCCGATCGGTCGAGCGCTTCCGGGACATCCCCATAATCATGGTTACGGTCAGGGACGAAGTCAAAAGTCTCAAGACCGCCCTTGAAAGTGGTGCCGTCGACTATATTTCCAAGCCGGTCGACAAGATCGAGCTTCAGGCACGGGTCCGCTCCGGTCTTCGGCTGAAACATGAAATGGATTATCGTAAATCACGGGAGCATGAACTTGAAGAGCGGAACCGGATGCTGGAGAGCTTGTCGATGCTGGACGCTTTGACCGGTATTGGAAACCGTCGTTATTTCGATGATTTCGTAAACAAAGAGTGGAAACGCTCTACGCGCGACTCCTTGCCTGTGTCCATGATCATGCTTGACATTGACCATTTCAAAGCGTTCAATGATACCTACGGACACCAGCGGGGCGATGAATGCCTCAAGCAAGTAGCCCGGCAGTTGAGCGATACCCTGAAAAGACCGGGAGATTTTGCGGCTCGATACGGCGGCGAGGAATTTGCGGTTGTCTTGCCCAACACAGACATCAAAGGGGCCGTCTTCATTGCCGAAACCCTCCGTTCAACGATAGAAGCATTAAAGATTACACACGCCGCTTCAGATACTGCAAAATGGGTGACGGTAAGCCTGGGTGTCGGCAGCCTCATACCGAATCGGCACAGCAAACCGGAACAACTGATTGCATTAGCAGACCAGGCCCTCTACGATGCAAAACGAAAAGGCCGCAACCGGGTTGAAACGAGCACAGAGAATCTCTAATCGCCCCGGTTAAATACCGCTTTGCGGCCCTTCTGCGCTCGCTGTACAGTTCAACAGGCCACCGGGTTTGTTGAAATCACATTATGTAAACGCTACAAGTTCCTTGCTGAGAATTCGGATGTGATGCATTTCCTCTCTGATGACGGCTTCGATTTTTTGTTTGCCGAATTTTTCCGGAACCGCATCTTTCATGCCCAAATAAAAGACAATGGAATCTTTCTCGGCTTCAATGGCGGCTTTCAGGATGCTTTTCATGGATGAAAGATCGATCGTTTTCTCAAAAAATACACGGGTATCGGCCAGCGCCTTTAAGTATTGAACGGCTTCGCCTTCAGGGTCGAAAACGGTCGCTTCTTTTTCTTTTTCCGATAATTGAGACCGCATGATTTGAAAGGTTTTTTCGTGTTCATCTTCCATGCCGGCAAGACCCAGCAAAAGTTCTTTGTCTTCCGGAGCGCTAACATTTTGGGCTGCTTCTTGGTAAAACTTGGCACCGTTTCTTTCAATCTGCTCGGCCATCATAAATATCTCTTCAGCGTTAAATGCGTAGCTCATTGCACATCCTTTCTTTTTAAGATCATTTTTTGTAGGCGGTCACGGGTTCAGGGTTGCTTTTTCTTTGTTAACCATTTTTTTATTTCAAAGATTAGGAAGCTTTCCCCGGTGAGCCCTTACATGGAAAATCAAATTTTATTATATTAGATATCTGGATTTTTTGCAAGACATCCCCAAAATCCACGGTCGGCTTTTTATGAAAAATCACATAGCGCTTTTCGGTTGGGAAGACTATTTTCCGAACTGATTTGCCATCCGGGGATTTTTTCTATATAGACATGAGCACTGACATGATGGTGTTGGTTGCAAATCTTAATTTTTTCCAAATGCATGATTATGGACACTAACTAATACCCCGATTGATCTGAGGACTTCCAAATGGCCAAAAAACCAACCTATATAGAATTGGAACAAAAGATAAAAAAGCTTGAGAAGAAAGTTGAAACGTTCAGTAAGGTAGATGAAGTCCTGGCTGAAAGTGAAATGAAATGTCGACTGCTGCTGACAAACCTTCCAAGTATCGTCTACAGAGGATTCAAAGACTGGTCTGTTGATTTCACGAACAATAAAATAGAGGCGTTAACCGGATACAGCCGCGAGGAATTTAATTCAAAAAAACTGAAATGGTCAGATTTAATTTTAAAAGAAGATATTGAATCTGCAAAAGAAAGTTTTATTGGAGCCTTAAAAACTCACGATTCATACGCAAGGGAGTATAGAATCAAGACCAGATCCGGACAAATCGTTTGGGTACAAGACAGGGGTCAGATCACATATGACAAAAATGGGGATGTTAAAGATATAATCGGGACCTTTTTTGATGTCAGCAATCAAAGAAAGGCTGAGGAAGCATTAAAGAAACGAAGCGAACAGCTCATACAAGCTAGAAAGCTGGCTTCTTTGGGGATCTTAACCTCTGGTGTAGCCCATGAATTGAATAACCCATTGAATAATATCTCGACGTCTATTCAAATACTTCTTGAAGAATTAGAAGATGATAATATTGAACATAAACGGAATCTTCTGATAGGAGCGGAAAAAGAGGTTGAAAGGGCCAGAGATATTGTTAAAGCGCTGCTGGAATTTTCACGTGAAAGATCTTTAAGTTTCAAACGGGTACAATTTAAGAATTTAGTTGAAAAAGCTGTCAGTTTGATCAAAGGTGAATTGCCCGCTGGAATCAGTATAAATCTGAAGGTCCCTGAAGACATCGAAGCAAATTTAGACCCAAAACGGATTCAACAGGTTATCATCAACCTCATCTTAAATGGCATACAGGCAATGCCGGGTGGGGGTGTCTTAACAATTAAGGCCTGGGAAGATATGGAAAACGATGCAAAAATGCTTTATTTCCAGGTTCAAGATACCGGCCATGGGATCTCCTTCCAAGATATTAACAAGATTTTTGATCCCTTTTTTACTACCAGGGATGTGGGGATAGGCTCCGGCTTAGGCCTTTCTATCTCCCATAGTGTTATTGAACAACACGAGGGGCGTATAGAGGTTGAGAGCGTTCCGGAAGAAAAAACCAAATTTACCGTTATTTTGCCTTCTAATAAGCGCTGATGGAACGCTTGTAGAAAGATTGAACTCCTTAATATTCAGATATTCGCAAATATGACTCGGGATAGCAGGTATAAGTATGCCCTCTACCCATTACATACCTCTTCATATCCTACTTGATTCATTTGTAAAACAATATTAAAAATTAGTGAACAGCTAAGCGAAAAGAGACAGGGTCAAAAATGGTTCTGCTTTTTAATAAATTATTCATGTTTCGCACACCCGAAGTGGTGTGAAAGCGCTAACCCGCCTTAGGGGGAGTAAAACGTTAGATGATACTATTTCATTTTAAAGTATGTCCGAACTGCATGGGTTTGGAACATCAGCGAATTAGGCGAATGTGGTGGATGCGTGCAATTCCATTCTCTAAGTTGTATCATTGCACCAATTGTTCCGAGAATTTTGTTTCAATATTGGGCAAGGATATTGGATTTGTTTTTTAGGAAAAAGTTCAAGAAATCGCAAATTGTAATATTCATATCGTTAAAGTTAGGGGCAATAAAACGGTGCTGCTTTTCCCATTTCTAACCCATATATTGTAAATTTGCTGAATAGTTCGCTAGTGCCCATCC
>JAQBHK010000116.1:0-3521 GCA_032127815.1 Desulfobacterales bacterium | reverse complement strand
ATGCGAAAATTTGATCACGAACGGATGTTTCGGTTTATATTGGATTGATATCGATCCCTGGTCGCCTTCGGAAATATTGAAGATGTCCTGGGTAAATTGAAAGCGGGTATCAAAAAATCGTCGTTTTTGCTCTTGCCCCTTGGATATAACGGCGTCGACCTCCTTAAATATCCTGGCAAATGTGGTGGATGCGAGCAGGAGATTGATATTTTCCCTGGTGCCGTCGGATATGGCAAAGATGTTGTAGTCGCTTCTAAGCACTTTTAGAAGTTCATTTTTAGTCATGTTCTTTCCCTGAATAAAAAGTGCATCTTCCATTTCTCTGTATAGCGCCTTGTCTTCCTGCGCATCCGTATAGACTACTTTTGTAAAAAGAGGGGCCTCCTTGAACGCAACTATGATTTTATGCCCCAACTTGGCAAGATACCGAACAATAGCCAGATCGACCATCACTTCACCGGCCTCATTGGCCAGCCAGAGTATTTTCTTAGATCGGGCGACCCCGGCTTCAGGCCTGGCGTCGCGGGGTTTAATCCTCAGAAATTGAAACAGATGATCAACCCCATTGCCGGTTAAAGGACGTTTAAACAACGTAAGATAATCTTCTTTGGTGTATGCCAGGGCGTTATCCGACGTCCATAATGAGGTTTCCACCGACATGGAAATTAGTCTCTTGAGTTCCAGGTGTTCAACAAGCTCTCTAATTTCAGTTAACGTCTCGGGCGGCTTCTCAATACCGGTTCGATCCATTTGATTGAGGGCCTGTCGAAACGCTTCCGAATTTATGGCGTTGCTGACCTGACGATTGCGCGTGGCTTTTTCAAAAATGTACGGGTCTTCAATTTGTGTGTGATTCAAAAAAATCCGGATGAGGCGTTTTTCAAGGCGGGAAGGGATCATGATTTCATCGCGGGTTTCATGGCTGTATTTGATTTTGATGAGAGTTTGCAAATATTTTTTTTCGGTTTGATCTTGAATTTGCCGGTCGATAAGCTTTAGTACCCGGTGAAGCACTTGCTTATATTCCCCTTGAATAAAATCAGACTGCTCCCGGTTCATAATCGCCGCAAACATACGATCGGAACACGGATAATAACGTTCATCTCCCTCGGTATAGACCATGAACCTGACTTGCTCCGGTGTGGCCGCCTGGCCCGGATGAGTAAAAGAATCCAGATGATTTTCAATATAGAAGGTGTTGAACCAGGCATCCATCTCCGGATTTTCTCCAGGTCTGTAAGGCTTGGGGGGGTTACCATCTTTGAAACTTTTCGAATTCTTACCGCGATCTTTCATTTGGCCCTCCGGGTTATATTATATGATCAAGCAGTTGCTTCAAGTCGGTGATAATAATGTCGGGAGAAAGATTAATACACCTGGGGTCATCCTCTCGGAGTCTCAGCGATCTGGCATCACCGGCAAACAGCGCGGTTTGAAATCCAGCCTTTTGAGCCGGATAGATGTCGTTTAGCATGTCATTTCCAAGGTATAGCGCGGCATGCACGGGAATATCCATGTTTTGCAGTTTTTCTGCCGCCAGTTGAAACAGATATGTAGATGGTTTGGCGTAACCGAACCTGTATGAGAAAAATAAAAGATCCGGCTGAAAACCGAGGTCTTCAGGATTGGAACCCAAAAACCAGTCAAACAAAAAAGTAGTATAGAACTGAGCATTGGAAACAATACCCATACAAAGATTTGATTCTTTGCAGCCGGTGAGCATTTTTTTCAGGTTCGGCATAGGGTACACCGGATTAACGATCAACTCAAATTCCGCCGCAAACGCCCTGATATGGTCCAGATTATTGTTGTTTAAAACATGCATCCATATCCTATCGATTTTTACTTCCGGAAAGTCGACGCCCTTTGCTTTCAGTTTAGCATGCTCATTATCAATGGCCGCGAAAAAATCATTTAAGAGAGCATCAGGGGAGCGGCGGATTCCGAATTTTTGCAAAAGGTTTATCAGTTGTTCCGTCTGCGGCACTTTTTGTCCGGCAATGCCGATGTCGCCGGAACCACTGACAAATAGAGTGCCATACACATCAAACATGATACATTTGACCTTTGTTGTAAGCTCTCCACTCGGCTGCAAGGCGGTTGTATAAGGATACAACGGCTTGATATATTTCGAAATCAAATCGTCACTCAACATAAGAACCCCATTTGAGCAGGCTGAAGTTTTCCAGGTTTAAAAATTCTGAAAATAAAATATTTTTGTCGATTCGGTGGGTAACGTTAATTGTGAGAATTTTTTTGTAAATACTTCTTAGCACTTTTGTATAGATCGCCTGATTGTAGTTGTTAAAAATGGCCTGCAGGTTATTTTTTATCAAATCTTTTGGATTGGATACCTTGCCGGGCGATATCAGAAATGGATTCAAATCAATCAGCACTGCGCGATGGTTGGGATCTGACAAAACGCGGGAAATGATCTGCTTTTGAAAGGCCTCATTCAGCAGGCCAAGATCTATGATTTCATCTGCGGTTGTTTTTTCAAATGCATCTGTGATGGATTTTTCCTCAATGTTGAAATTAAACATGGCACCGGCTTTACGCGCACTTAACTGCCAAACAGCAAATAGTTTCGCTGTATCAATCCATGTTACAGGTACGCAAAACCGGCTGTAAAGATGATCCATCTGAATTCCGTTGGCTTCAAAGTCACGGCATATTTCCGGAAGTTTCCGGCCCCAGAGAATCTTTTGGCCGGTCCAGGGTTCGAGAAATGAGAGACCGAAGCCCTCGGTAATGCTGGTTGTAATCATAAATTTGGAGGCGCAAACAAGTTCTGAGAATTCATGTGTTAAACCTGCATCAAATACGACGTCCAGGTTTTTTTCCCGAACAAATGCCTTCCAGCCCGTGTAACTTTTAATGTCAATCGGGCTGTTGGGCGGAAGGGTAATCATCAAAGTTTCATTGTTTTTGAAAAACAAAGAGAGCAAAATGGCTTCACCGATATTTTTTCTGCGGATAGCGCGGATAGGATACAGTACTTGGTCTTTGACAGATGCCTCGGTCGCATTGAAGGCCAACGGCTTGATTGCGTTGAAAATCTTATGGAGACCTTCTTTTTTTAAACCGGCTTTCAGCAGGATGTCGTAATCCCGAGAATTGATAACGCCATAATGGCAGTCAGCCACATATTCATCGCCGGAAAAGTATGCCTGCGGCCGCCCGTCTTCGGCAAAGTCATGGATCTGTAAAAATAATTTTATATCCCTGTGTTGCAGTTCTTTGATAATTTTCAATAAATTTGTATTTTTAGCCAGGGTGGGATTGTGAACATGCACAAGATCGCAGCCGCTCTTCCATTTTAAGCGGATCGCTTTGATAATGGAAGCGGCCACATCCTTAGGATCCAATGGCTTTTGCTCCGGCCGGTCGTATCCTAGCCCCGGGATCCGGATAGTATCACAAGGAAGCGGCGTTTCCGGAGCAGCGCCCGTTAATACAAGCATGTCGCATGTGTCAATAAGCGCTTCAACCTGTTGCTTTATAACTGTGGTGACGCCCCC
>JAQBHK010000115.1:0-4642 GCA_032127815.1 Desulfobacterales bacterium | reverse complement strand
GTTTGAGGAGCGGCCTGGCGGCCTTGAAGGGGGGAGAATGTGGAAGATTATATTTTTCCATTTGAGAAGCTTGAAGTGTGGAAATTGTCTGTTGATTTCGCTGATTATGTCTTGGAAATTCTTACAACTTTTCCAGAAAATAAGTATTTTAGGCTCATCGGTCAAATGGAAGCTGCCGTTGCCAGCGTTTCTCAGAACATTGCCGAGGGAAAAGGTAGACAATACAATAAAGAATTTGTTCAGTATCTTTATATTGCCGAAGGCTCTCTTTTTGAAGTTTTAACACTATCAGAGCTATTTAGGCGCAGAAAATTATTTACAGACAAAGAAGCCACTAATATTAGAGAGCAGGCAGTCGTAATTGATAGGAAAATTCGAGGTTTGGTCAAATCACTGAAGAAAAGAATATAAGTTGGGCGCTCTATTTTGAATGCCTTAAGCGCAGCGCTCATCAAGCAAAGTGCTCCTCAAGCGGAGCGCTCTTTTGTCCGAAGGACAAAATACTATGTTGACTCCTGAAATAATTAAAAAAATTAAAAGGATCCATATCAAAAGCGGACGAATGGTTAATACCATGATGGCCGGACATTACCGCTCGGTATTCCGTGGTTCCGGCATCGAGTTCGAGGAAGTTCGTGAGTATAGTCCCGGTGATGAAGTCAAGAGTATTGACTGGAAAGTGTCGGCCCGTCTGGGACGCCCTTTTGTTAAACTTTATCGCGAAGAACGCGAGCTGATCGTTATGCTGCTGGTTGACATGAGCGCATCGGGCGGTTTCGGAACCGCGGAGAACATCAAGCAGGAGACTGCTGCTGAAATTGCCGCTGTCCTGGCTTTCAACGCTATCCGGAATAATGACAAAGTGGGAGCCATTCTGTTTACGGATCGGGTTGAAAAATATATTCCTCCCATGAAAGGATCGTCCCATGTGTGGCGGGTCATCAAAGAGATCTTTACGTTTCAGCCGCAGGGTAAAGGTACTGACATTAAAGATGCAGTCAGCTATCTGGGACGGGTTTGCCGCAAACGGACGGTTGCATTTCTGATTTCTGATTTTTTGGACCAAAACTATGCGCGCCAGCTTAAAATCGCCGGTAAAAAACATGAACTGATCGGCATTCTGGTATCAGATTCGGGAGAATTTTCTTTGCCAAAGGCGGGTATCCTGTCAGTTCAGGATCTTGAAAGCGGCGAGCTCCTTACGGTGGACGCATTTGATCCTAAAACGCGGCAGCAGTTTGAAAGCATGAAAGCCGCGCAATATAAAGCATCGAAAGAGACCCTTAAGGCGTCGGATATTGACTGCGTCGAAGTCAGTACCCGTGATTCGGTGGCAGACGTTTTGATAAAATTTTTTCGTTATCGAGAAAAAATGAAATAAATATGTTTAATCGTAAGGTCATATTTTTGTTATGCTTGGGGCTGCTGGTGTTGAGTCTGCCGGGGACTGCCTCGCAAGCAGTGCCGAATACTCCGGCCGATCCGCCTGCCAATGCTAAAAGCAATACTTTAAATAATACAGTACAATTGGATGATATACATGATATAAAATCATTAGAAAAATATGGCATAAACCCGGCTCTGTTTTGGTATGGTGTGTTGGGATTTATTATTGTTGTGCTGGCGGCAGCGGTGTTGGTGTACCGGAAAAAACGAAGAAAGACAATCTTGGAAGTCGAGGCTTCGATCTCTCCGGAAGAGGCGGCTTTGAATATGCTCGATGATTTACATACTCTGATGGATTCAGACGGAAAAAAATTCTATTTTAGGCTTTCAATGATCTTAAGAGAGTATATCCGGCATCGGTTTGGTATGGGGGCCCCCGAAATGACCACCGAAGAGTTGCTGCCAAGGATTGCAGAACTTGAACTCGACAGCAGGCTGCTTCAAGGCGCCAGGGAGTTTGTGCGTGCCGGCGATCCTGTCAAATTTGCCGAACAGCCGGCTGAAACTGAAACAATGCAGCGTCATCTTGAATTTGTGCGCTCATTTGTAAAACAGACTACTTCATAAAATCGCGTGCGATTTTATATGCGTTCACAGGTTCAGTGTTCAACGTTCAGGGTTACCTTTCTGTTGGGTTCACAGAATCAGAGTTCACCACTGCCCGACCGAAGGCAAAAAGATTCAGGGTTGTCTTTTTCATGCGTTCACAGGTTCCCCGCCACCGGTGGGATTCAACGTTGTCTTTATTCGTTGAACCTTTGAACGGTTACTCACTTTTTTCAAAGCGGCGCAGCCGCGCTATATAAAATTGCGGAGCAATTTTATGTTCAGATTCGCATATTGGTATTTTCTTTTGATGCTGGCAGTCGTTCCGGCAGCGATATTGTTTAAAAAGCGTTGCCGGTTGCATCCGGTGATGGGCCTGCCGGCGTTGTCCGTGGCTCGCGGCATCCGACGGTCGGCATTTTTAAAGCTTCACTGGATCATGCCGGTGTTGAAATATACGGCACTGTGTCTGGCGATTGCAGCTATGGCCAGGCCTCAATGGGGCACCCGGCAAGTAAGTATTCTGACCGAAGGGGTCAATTTAGTTCTGGCCGTGGATATTTCTGAGAGCATGGCTGCTCTCGATTTTAAGCAGGGCGGTAAAATCGTCAATCGCCTGGAGGCAGTGAAAACGGTTATTAATGAGTTTATCTCCAAACGTAGTGGAGACAGAATCGGCCTGGTTGTATTTGGAACCTATGCCTATACACAGTTGCCGTTGACCAGGGATTATAATACCATTTCAGCGGTTCTTGAGCGTCTCAAGATCGGCGCGGCCGGCAAAAGCACCGCCATCGGCGATGCCATCGGTATATCATTAAAACGGCTGGAAGATATCAAGAGCAAATCCAATATCATCATTCTTTTAACCGACGGTCAGAGCAATACCGGTGAGTTTTCTCCCCAGACGGCCACTGAAATTGCCGTTCAGAAAGGGGTAAAGATATATACCGTGGGTGTGGGCAGCAAGGGCAAGGCCCCTTTTTTGATCCAGCACCCGTTGCTGGGCGAGCGTTACGTTTACCAACATGTTGATTTTGATGAAGATACTTTGAAATTTATCTCTAAAGAGACGAATGGTATCTATTTTCGGGCCGAAGACAGTAAAAGTCTTGGAAAAATTTATGATACCATCGATGAATTAGAAAAGACCAAAGTAAAGGTCAAGACCTTTGCCGAATACCGGGAGCTGTATATCTTTCTGCTGGCCCCGTCGTTTTTACTTCTGGTCGTCTGGGTCATACTTTCAAACACCAGGTTTTTAAGAGTACCATGAAATTTTTCAGAATAGAAATGCTGTTTTTAATCTGGACCGTACCGCTGCTGCTGGTGGTATTTATATTGGGCATTAAAAAACGCTCAAAGATCCTTACCGGATTCGCATCAGCCCGGGGACTTGCAGCCATTGCACCCGAAAAGATGTATGCCAGGCGACGCTGGATCAAGACGGCTCTGATACTGACGGCGCTTTTTTTTATGGCTGTTGCGCTCTCCGGGCCCCAGTACGGGTACCGATGGCAGGAAATCGAGCGTAAAGGGGTCGATATCATTATTGCTCTCGACTGTTCGCGAAGTATGCTGGCCGCTGACATTAAACCCAGCCGCCTGGATCGCGCCAAACGTGAGGTTTTCGATCTGCTGGGTATGCTCAAGGGCGACCGGGTAGGACTGGTGGCCTTTGCCGGAACCGCTTTTTTGCAATGTCCCCTGACAATCGACTATGAGGCATTTCATCTTTTTTTAAATGTTCTGTCACCGGATTTTCTACCCGTGGGAGGTACCGATATTCCCGGTGCCGTTATAACCGCGCTTGCGGGATTCAATCCCAAGGATAATTCTGCCAAGGCTATTATTTTAATAACAGACGGTGAGAGTACCACCGGCGATCCGATCTCTGCCGCCGAAAAAGCCAAGGCTGCCGGAGTGAAGCTCTTTACTATCGGTGTGGGGCAGGACGATGGCGTTCCGGTGCCGAACGAACAGGGCGGCTTTAAAAAGGATGAATCCGGCAAAATTGTCATAACCCGCCTGGATGAAGATAGTCTTAAAAAAATGGCTCTGCTTACCGGCGGCACCTATGTGCGGTCGGTTGCCGGGGATATGGATCTTGATGCCGTCTACAATAGTGAAATTCGGGGCAAGATGGATGCCTCTACTCTTTCCAGCGGCCGCAAACAGGTATGGGAGGATCGCTATCAATGGTTCCTGATCCTGGCCCTGGTAATGCTGATAGCAGATCTGTTTCTGCCGTCGACCACCAAAGCTGTGCAGGTCCCGATATTACTGCTGGCGCTGGTATGCAGTTCATCTCAGGCGCTGGCTTCCGGTGTGTACCAGAGCATGCAGAAGGGCCGGGAGGCATACCGGAGCCAGGACTACGAGGCGGCACTGAAACATTTTATTGACGCCCAGCTCGAAGATCCCGATCGCACCGAGATTTTTTATAACATCGGGAATGCCTATTATAAACTGGGTGATTTTAATGCAGCTTTGGAAAATTACAGTCAGGTGCTAAGCAGCAAAAATAGATCCATAAAGCATAAGGCGCTGTATAACCGGGGAAACGCCAATTACCGTATGAACAAATTAGAAGATGCTATTGCGGATTATGAAGCCGCCCTGAAAATCGATCCGGGTGATCAGGAGGCCG
>JAQBHK010000114.1:0-8179 GCA_032127815.1 Desulfobacterales bacterium | reverse complement strand
GGGCCACAGATGGGAACAAAAAGGTTCAAATAATCACAAGAAATGCCCAGCCTATAATCCCTTGTGATGAATGTGGCGTAAAACCAGCAGCTCAAATTTGTTCCGAGTGCCAGTGGGATGAAAAGGGTTGGCTTTGTGCAGAGTGTTCTCAAACCCATGGATGTGATGATGAAATGTTTCTACCAGTTGTCAACTCCCCCAGGACCGGTGTTTGTGGCTATACCGGCGACTAAGAACGGCGGCACAACCTGTCAACTGACTTCTGTGTGAACTGAATGGAGGTCGGGCCACAGGAACATTTTGATATAATATATAAAACGTTTGAAAAATGCGTCAAATAAGGCCGTCGAAGGGCATTTTGGGGGGCCAAAACACACTTTTAGGAGTAAAAGTACGGGCAGATTGCAAGGAATGGTGAAGGGTGAACAGTGATCGGTGACCAGTGGTCGGGGGGGTATATCGCCATCGGGAAGCGCAGGCTGCTTATAATAGCAATTTTACCCCTGAAAATGGCGTTTTAAGCGCTAAAAACACCTGATTTTGGAACGTTAATTCATAAATATAAACAAGTTCACGTGGTCCGACCCCAATTGTTGAGGCACTGGTCAATACATTCGGCCAGGTTAATGCTGAAAGGTTTATCGCCCTTATAATGAGAGAGCCGTTTGATTATACAAAATGGCAGCGAAACCTTTGGGAAGACAAGACTATAGCTCAGATAAGCCAGGCCGCTTCAGAACTCCGCAGGAAAACCGCGTAATGTTTGAAGGCCCGGAAAAGAAATTCCAACGTCATATTGCGGACTATCTCATCCGCGAACATCAATATGCACTGCTTGAGCAGGATGATATCACGGACACGGAATATTATTTTGCCGAGAACCATCTGATCGCTTTTCTTAATGCGACTCAAAAAGAGACCTTTATAACCTGCATTGTGCCATCATTCCCGCTGCAGATGAAGAAAAGCTCTATCTCGCCGGAGTGGTGAGCAAGGCCTTGAAAAATGTTGCCTTTCAAGACGAGGGTCTTATCCAGTATAAAGCCGAAGTTATGCTCCGCATATTTGAGGAAAAGATTAAACCGTTGATTGACGGTCGGGCCAAGGCAATGATCGTTACCAGCTCCCGGCTGGCAGGCTTGCGATATTTTCAGATTGAAACGACACAGCGATTACGGCAGGCCGGGGAAATTATGGGCATAACCGTACTGGATCATATCATTTTCAACAGTACGGAATATTTCAGCTTTTTAGAGAGTGATATTGGGTTTTAAGTTTCGCCCCGGAACAAGGTTGTAAATGCAAAAGCTATGGGATGGGGTTCTAGATCAACCCTTCGGTTTGATACGAAGCATCGCTATATTTTATTGATGGCAGACGCCATATACCCGGCGCCGAATCCGTTGTCGATGTTTACCACGGCAACATTGGAACTGCAGCTGTTTAACATGGCAAAAAGGGCCGTCAGTCCTCCCAAACTGACTCCGTAGCCAATGCTGGTGGGGACGGCAATGACCGGCTGACTGACCATGCCGGCGACCACACTGGGGAGCGCTCCTTCCATTCCGGCCACGACAATCAAGACCGATGACTTATCGATCATGTTTTGATGGTCAAGCAGACGGTGAATGCCGGCTACGCCGACATCAAAAACCGATTCCACATGGTTGCCCATAGCCTTGGCGGTTAAATAAGCTTCTTTGGCAATCGGGATGTCGGATGTTCCGGCCGAGAGCACCAGAATGGTTCCTTTTCCCTGGATCGGCATCTTTTTTTTCTCCAGGATGAGCATGCGTGCGTCCTGGTGGTAGACTGTCTCGGGAAAGCGATTAACTACTTTTTCGGCCTGATTCTGATCGATGCGCGTCACCAGGACGATATTCTCCTGTTGCAGCATTTTTTCCATAATACCAATAATTTGGTCAGAGGTTTTCCCCTGACCGAAAATCACTTCGGGAAACCCCTTGCGCAGGCTGCGATGATGGTCTATATGGGCATAGTCGATATCTTCGAATGACAGATGTTTTAGTGTTTTGGCAGCCTCTGCGACCGCAGTTTTGCCGGCAGCCACATTAGCAAGAATTTTAAGCAAAGATTCTTTATCCATTTAACAAGCACCCTTTACCTTTATGTAGAAATATGAGATTTTAAAAGCGGTTATAAATACCTTTATCTAATAATTCTAGCCCGGTCAATATAATCCTAAACCGGACAAGCCGGGAAAAAAAGATTTCTTATCACGAAAGCCCGAAAATACGAAAACACGAAGAAGATTATAAAATTTCGTGCTTTCCCTATTTCGTGTTTTTCCCTCGTCGGGTGCTTCGCGCGTGATTAATTTTAATTTTTTGACAGAAAAGATACAAATTTACAATTGAGGAACGAATATTTGCAAGCAAGCGGGCCATATATTAATGGAGAGTATTTATGAAGATTGCAGTGATTATCCCGTCGAGGTACGGATCCACCCGGTTTGCAGGCAAACCGCTGGCCAATATTGCCGGAAAACCGATGATCCAGTGGGTCTTTGAGAAATCAAGCCAAGCCGCAAATGTCACCGGAGTCTTTGTGGCTACTGATGATGAACGCATTTACGATGCAGTACAGCGTTTTAAGGGAAATGCGGTGATGACATCTTCGGAGAACAGAACCGGTACAGATCGGGTGGCGGATGCCGCCGAAAAGATCGGTCTGGGGCTGGATGATATCGTTGTCAATGTACAGGGGGATCAGCCGCTGTTCGATCCCCGTTGTCTGGATGAGATGGTGCAGCCTTTCTTCGAAGTTTCGGACCTTGAAATGAGCACCCTGGCGTTCAAAATTGTCAACCCGGATGAAATCACCAATCCCAAGGATTGTAAAGTGACCTTTGATCGCAGCGGTTATGCGCTCTATTTTTCGCGTTCACCCATCCCCTGTGGCCGTGATGCAGCCGACGGTTTCGATACATACAAGCATCTGGGGTTTTATGCCTATACGCGGCGTTTCCTGGAAACGTTCCGGAGGCTTCCGGAAGGAAGGCTTGAGGCCATTGAAAAACTCGAGCAACTGCGGGTGCTTGAACACGGGTACCGCATTCGTGTGGTGGTAACCGAATATGACTCGCCCGAGGTCGATCTGCCTGAAGATATCAACAGAATAGAAAAATTTCTTGCAACTTCACAATAATTAATCAAACTGCCTGCAGTACTGCTGAAACGGGATCTACGTTATGCTCCGACAAGCTGCAGGGTTCTTCAATCAAGAGTCAGTTTTGTCGAAGGATAATCATCTCAATGGGGTAAATTGAATTTTTGATTGTATTCTTTTTGTTACCCTGTTATTTTTACCCAGTATATCAAAATCCTGAAAAATCTGTGGAAAGTCCTGCTATGGAACGCTCAGAAATATTAATAAAATTAGAGAAATATAAAAAAACCAATCAAGAAAAATATCGCTTCAGCAAAATAGGCATATTTGGTTCAATTGCGAAAGGAACGGCAGGTGAACAAAGTGATATTGATATCGTTATAGAACAGAAAGAGCCGGACCTGTTCCTTTTGGGAACCATTAAAATGGACCTGGAACACGAATTTGATAGAAAAGTGGATATCATTCGAATTCGTAAAGGGATGAATGTGTTTTTAAGCAATAGAATTGCACAAGAGGCTATTTATGTATGACAGAGATCTCGTGAGAGAAATTCTATCACAGATACTCAAAATTTTGAAATTGACGCCGAAATAATTTTTGAAGTCTGTCAAAATAAAATTAAACCGCTACGCGATACCGTCAAAAATATCTTGGATAACTTATAAGATCCTCTTGGACTTAGTCGACTATCTTGACTTTCTATTTTACCGTCCTGCTGATAATCTATGGTATTGCCTGTTGATACGCCCATGCGCGGACTTGCCAGGGGGGCATCCGGCACCTCCTTAAAAAACAACTAACAATGCCGTTTTATAGCACCTTAGTCAAAAATAGGAGCCAAGAGCAGACCCTTTTCCCATACAAATTTTTTCGATTTAAAGCGGGTGGTCTGACAAATAATCCATTTATTGCATTAGGCGGTGAAACCATACGACCGAATCGATAGCAGCTAGAGGAGGACTTGGCGATGAGCGAAAAAATGTGGACAACATACAACTCTGCCGGCAACCGACGGGTAGTGGTAACCAAAGAACTTCCGGGGAAACGTTGGCTGGAGATTTTAACCCAAGCCGATTGTCAGATAATTATTTGCACTTCGCCGGATATATTGACCGTCGACGAGATTAAAACAGCAATGGGTGATCGTTGTGACGGGGCCATCGGGCAGCTGACCGAGGACTGGGGAGCTGATCTTTTTCAAGCTCTCAAAGCGTCGGGAGCCAAGGCATACAGCAATTACGCCGTCGGTTACAACAACGTAGACCTTGCGGCTGCCACTCAACAAGGAATTCCGGTGGGCAACACTCCGGGTGTGCTCACCGAAACGACGGCTGAAATGGCCGTCTGCCTAACCTTCGCAGCGGCTCGCAGAGTGGCCCAGGCTGACGCATTTATGCGCGATGGTCGATTCCATGGCTGGTTGCCGACGCTTTTTCTTGGAGAACTTTTAAGGCACAAGACCGTAGGTGTTATCGGGGCCGGTCGTATCGGTTCCGCCTATGCGCGCATGATGGTTGAAGGGCATAAGATGAATTTAATCTATTACAACCGGTCTCAAAACAAGCATATAGAAGATTTCGTTGCAGCCTACGGCGAATTTTTGAAGGGCAGGGGAGAAGAGCCGGTTACCTGCAGGTGCGCGGAAAGTGTGGAAGAACTCCTGCGTGAGGCGGATGTGGTCAGTCTGCACACGGTGCTGGACGAAACAACCCATCATCTTATCAATGCCGGGCGTCTGTCTTTGATGAAAAAAAATGCAATTTTGGTGAATACCGGCCGCGGACCGGTAATCGACGAGAACGCCCTGATTGCCCACTGCCAAAAGCATCCGGAATTTCGGGCTGCTCTTGATGTTTTCGAGGACGAGCCGGAGATGAAACCCGGATTGAAGGATCTTGATAATGTGGTGATTGTGCCTCACATCGCTTCTGCAACCCGTTGGACACGGGAGGGCATGGCCATTCTGGCAGCCAGCAATGTTGCCGGAATCTTGATGGGTTATCCGGCCTGGCAGAATCCTGATATTCTCCCGTTTTTAGGAAATGAACCTCCCCAAGCGGCACCGAGTATCCTGAATGCCAAAGCATTAGGTGTTCCATTTTATATTTAGACAGGATCTACCCCGATTAAATAGGATGGGGCATTTAATTGGGGCCTGCCCTGTGAATCTTGCGGTTATTCCTCTGGGGTAGAGCCCCGTGGGATTGCAGGGACAGGCCGGAAGATCGTACTGGAAGAAGGAGGAATGGGGGTCATGACACAGGAACATATTGATATAATATATAAAACGTTTCAATCTTGCAGGTGGCGACTGTGTTGATGACATAAAGACACTTGAAGCAGACGACGGATTCTGTGAAGTGCTGAAGAAGGCTGAGATGCATGGTTTGAGGCGAAAAGTCAGAAGGGCATTATTGCGTCGCTGGCGTAAAGAGAAAACACGTGCAGTTCCCTCTGCGTCATCAATATTTCGATACCTGGCAAATTTTCATGATAGTAAGCAGGAAAAACAGAGGCAACCGGGTAAAGCCTTTATTCCAACGCCAAACACGCATTTGCAAGGTTTTGCCGGGATTAATAAAGATCTGGCAGCATTTTCAAGTTTTCAAGATACTGAAAGTACAGCTACTCTGGATATGGACGCGACGCTTGTAGCTACAGGATGGAACACAAGATAGAGGGGTTTGTGCTTAGATTAGATCCTGACCTTTTTGTTGTTAAAGGACAAATGTTGCATATTCATACTCCAAGAGCATTCTCATAAGTTTCTTCTTTAGTTTTGCAGTCAATGCATTGAGTTGTAACTGGTCTGGCCTCAAGACGTTTAAAAGCAATTTCTTCCTCGCATTTATCACAAATTCCGAATGTGCCGTTTTCAATTCGCAAAAGAGTTTTACTTATCTTTACAGCAAGTTGTCTCTCTCTATCCCTAATGTGAAGCATAAAATTCCGATCTGTTTCAATTGTAGCACGATCTGCAGGATCTGGTAAATTCTCTTTCGGAGTGGTCATGCCAGAAACAGTATTACCTGCATGGATTAATAGTTCTTTCAACTGATTAGTCAGAATCTTTTTAAAATGTTCAATATCTTAATATGAATACTTGGGACAAAGCATGAAAATGTTTGTTAATCATTGTTATATAGGCATCAAAGGTTTGCTAAAAGTGAGAACATTAGCCTTGACAATTGCGATTATTAAGGCTAATATACTCATTATGAATACGCCAAAATATCACCTACAGGCCCTCAAGCAATTCTTTGATCGGCACAAAATCGCCACCCTTGATCAGCTGCGGGAAGCACTGGGTAACCCGGCTCGCTGTACGGTATTTCGCAAGCTGGGCGATTTGCAGTATTTGAGCAGCTATTCGCATCGGGGTAAATACTACACCTTAAAGTCCATTGCGCGATTCTCAGAACAAGGGCTCTGGAATTTCCATTCGGTCTGGTTTTCGCACTTTGGAAATTTGTTGCAAACAGCCCAAGTCTTTGTGCATCATTCCGATGCAGGTTACAGTGCCGCCGAGCTTAAGGACATTCTTCAGGTTAAAACCAAACATGCGCTTACCCAATTGGTACGTGATGGTCGCCTTGAGCGTGAAACGTTCGATTCCGTCTATGTGTATCTGTCCGCACAAAAGGACGTGGCCAGCCGACAGATCGAGACTCGCAAAGCCCTTTTACAGCAATCACCGGCTTCCTTGATTGTGTCCAACCCAGATCTGGCCACTGATGAAGCCAAGGCCCTGCTGATTTTGTTTTGCAGCATGCTTAACGAGAAACAACGCCGATTGTATGCCGGGCTTGAGTCGCTCAAACTCGGCCATGGCGGTGATGCGCACATCGCCTCTATTTTGGGCATCGATCCGCATACCGTTGCAAAAGGGCGCAAGGAATTGATGGACGTCGATTTAACCGCTACCGCCAGGGTTCGGGCACCGGGTGCAGGGCGACCTTCGCAGGAAAAAAAACGCCGCAAATCATGAATGCGATTGCCGAAATCATGAAATACGAAACCGCCGGGGATCCGGTCAGCGGATGCAAGTGGACACGCAAAACCACCGGAAAGATTGCCCGACAGCTCAAACGTATGGGCATTGGCGTTTCCGCCAACACTGTGAGAAGGCTGCTTAAGAAAATGGATTATTCCCTTCGAAGGAACTTGAAAAGCCTTGAATCGGGGCTGAAAAATCCACCTGCGCCCCACCTGCGCGATCAACAGTTTCGCTACATCCGCTCCCAGATTCAGAACTACGCGGCCCATGGTTTGCCGGTGATCAGTGTTGATACCAAAAGCCGCGAGTTGATCGGACCGTTTCATCAGCCCGGACGTCAATGGTGTCAACAACCCATTGCGGTGCTTGACCATGATTTTCCTTCCGACGCAAAAGGGGTTGCCATCCCTTACGGCATCTATGATTTTTGCCTCAATGAGGGATTTGTCAACCTGGGCACAAGCCGTGACACCGCCGAATTTGCCGTGGCCTCCATTCGCAATTGGTGGCAAATGATCGGGTCGGTCAAATACCCCAACGCCGATCATCTGCTCATACTGGCCGACTGCGGGGGAAGCAACGGTTATCGTACTCGCCTTTGGAAGCATCAACTTCAAGTTGCTTTTGCCGACCGATTCAACCTTTGTGTAAAGGTGTGCCATTATCCTCCAGGGGCGTCAAAATGGAACCCGATCGAGCACCGCATGTTCTCCTTCATCAGCAATAACTGGGCGGCCCATCCCTTGACCGACTATGAAACCGTATTGAAATTTATACGGACAACCAAAACTTCAGCTGGCCTTAAAATCCGTGCTGTCCTTCATACGAAACAGTATCAAAAGGGCATTCGCATTTGCGATAAACAGATGAAGGAAATTAATCTAAAGCATTACACCCAACGCCAAAACTGGAACTACTCCATTAGTCCGGTGAAAAATGTGAATTAATTTTTGCGTACGTACTAAGTGCTCAAGAATTTATATTGCCCATCTATCCTGACTATCCAACATAAGGAATATCAGAACATGTTATTTCAATGTTTGTTTTCCT
>JAQBHK010000113.1:0-2946 GCA_032127815.1 Desulfobacterales bacterium | reverse complement strand
TTGACAGATCACGTTCTGCAAGAACGTCCCGAACTTCTGAAGTCACCGGGGAAGCGACAACTGACCCCGGTGAAATATGCTGTGCTTTCACTACGTGAATTTCACGGGGCAAGCAAATGACAACTGACCAGAACTAACCATTGATTTTTTTAAACATTTCATTTAAGGTCAAGCAGTTCTTTTACCGGGCATGACAGTTGTCAGACACCTTTAAATATTGGGAGTTATCCCCATGGCTTTAGCATTAAACCAAGCCCCTCTTTTCGCTTGCTCGAATTGAGGGGCTTTGTGTTTATTGCCGCGGCCCCAAAGAATGGAAGGGAAAGTTACAATCGAATAGAGGTCCCGGAGTTTCCCCGATTTTTATGATTGTTTTACCAAGTAAATCTGTTGGTTAGGATAGAAACTTATAATTTAATGGGCGTACCGCAAGTGCCCTCGGATAAGAATGCGAAGAAGGGCTTTATCTGTTTGAGGCTCCCGGAAGTCTCTAATTGTTTTTGCCAAACAAATCAATGGTTAAGGTAGAAACTTATAATCTAATGGGCGTCCCGCTAATCTTTCCCGGTAGTCCCCGAACACCCTGAAGACCGCAGTGGTTTAAATGTCTAAAATGGTTGCTTATGAAGCGAATAATGGGTATAATCGCTTCATAATATGAATCGATAAGAAGGCTGTAATGCGTTATATATGGCAAAATGCAAATTGGGCGGAATTCACATGGAACAGTGGTGCGCTGGTTCAGCCACTTGGCCGGACGCGCCTGTGCCAGGGCGGCTTGCTGAGTAAAGTGGACGCCTTAGGCTTGAAATTCAGCCGAGAAGCCAGAGCGGAAATTCTGATTGAAGAAACCATAAAAACTGCTGCGATTGAAGGCCAGACCCTGAACAGAGATTCGGTCAGATCTTCGGTGGCAAGGCGTCTGGGATTGCCGGCAGCCGGTTTGCCGGCGGGGGACAGGGCTACCGACGGTCTGGTGGATGTGTTGATGGACGCTACCTCGAATTATGACGAACCGCTTACGGCAGAAAGGTTGATGGCTTGGCAGGCCGCTCTCTTCCCTACCGGTTATTCCGGCCTTCGCAAGATACGAACCGGCCAATGGAGAGGCCCGGACCCCATGCAGGTGGTATCCGGCCCTGTGGGCAGGGAGAAAGTCCACTTTGAGGCGCCTCCTGCTGACAGCTTGGAGAGAGAGACCAGGGATTTCCTCCAGTGGTGGGAAAAAGAGTCGAAAAATACCGAAGGACTGCTGCGAGCCGCAATCGCCCATTTCAGGTTTGTTACTATTCATCCGTTTGAAGATGGGAACGGCCGGATCGCCAGAGCGCTGACCGATATGGCGCTGGCACAGGACGAAAAGCTTGGGACCAGGTTTTACAGCCTGTCGACACGGATCATGGCCGAAAGGGATGAATATTACCGGGTACTGGAGCGATGCCAGAAAGGAGGCGGTGATATTACCGAATGGCTGGTGTGGTTTTTGGAGTGTTTTGAAAGAGCGGTTGAGCATTCGGAAACATTGATATCGATTGTATTGGGAAAAGCCCGTTTTTGGCAGCGGCACGGGCAGACTCAATTGAATGAGCGCCAGCGAAAAGTCATTAATCGGTTGTTGGATGTCGGCCCCGGAGGTTTTGCAGGTGGACTGACCACCCGCAAATATGTGTCCATGGCAAAGGTCAGCCGGGCAACTGCTTTTCGGGAGATATCCGCCCTGGTCGAACGGCAGGTGTTGCGGCAGAACCCGGGTGGGGGCCGCAACGTCAGTTATGACCTCGTATGGCCTGATACAGAATAAGCCGTGGCCCGGCATCATTTTAAGGAATTTAAAAACTTGAGGTCGCAATTTGCGACCTCAAGTTGGGGTGGGGCCAGATATTCACGAGATTCACTTGTTTGTAAAGAAAGGCCGAAAGTTTTTGAGGTACCATTTTGGCACCTCAAAGCGGACACTAACAAGGTTTCTCTCGAGAAGAGATCGTGAGGATATCACAAATTGTGATATCAAGAGGAATAACAGGAATTGGTCACAATTTGTGACCTCCAAAAGCGGCAAAATTAGTTTGGACGCGGATAAACGCAGATGAACAGGATTAACACGATAAAATGATTTTATGTTTCAACTGACACCAGAAGAGTATAAATCTCTAAGATTCCAAATTGGAATCTTTAAGAAAGGCCGGCATGCAAAATACCTTCCGTACGCCTTCACAGAACAGGGTGTAGCCATGCTCTCTAGCGTGCTAAGAAGCGAACGTGCCATACAGGTTAATATCCAAATTATGCCCGTGTTTTTTAAGCTGCGCAGGTTGATCGCTGGTGTCGACGATCTGAAAAGCGAACTCGAAAAACTAAAAGATCAGACCGATCAGCGGTTTCAGATTGTGTTTGAGACGCTGGATCAACTGCTAAATATCGAAAGTAAACCCAAAAAGATTTACCCCGTTAAATCTTTATTTGCTGCATGCGCATAAAAGGGCGGGCTGTATCGATTTAGGAAATTTAATAATTTAATGCTCGGCTGATATTTAACCGGGGAAATAGGATGCACAGTCAAAGAAAAACAGAAAAAATACGGCAAAAAAGCCAAAAAACAAAAGAGCGCATTAAAGAACTGATTTGTCGCGTAGCGCTGACAGTTTTTGTTCGATCGAGTCGATCGGGCAAATAATAATCTGTGTCCATCTGCGTTCATCCGCGGTCAAATAATTCTTTGCGGCTTTGCGCCTTGGTGTGAAACAACCAGTATCAAGTATCGATTATCCAGCAACTCGTAACCCGCAACTCGCAATTATCCATTGATTTTTTTAAACATTTCATTTAAGGTCAGGCATTAAATTTCCGGCACGGCACGATCTAAACATCATATACAGGGTGCCCCATGGCTCTACAAATAATGAAAGCCCTTCTTGGCTCAAAAAATGCCAAGAAGGGCTTTATCTT
>JAQBHK010000112.1:0-9936 GCA_032127815.1 Desulfobacterales bacterium | reverse complement strand
TGTTCGGATAAGCTGCCGGTGTTTGCAGCGAAAGCGGCTTGGCTTTATAGCTGGTGGAGCAGCCGGCTAAAAAGAGTGCAAACAAAAACATAACTATAATTTTCAGATATTTACTCATTGTCAATCCTCCTTGCGTCGCTTTACCCCTACGAGACATGTGGCCAAATGGGGTTGCGGAATATTGCCGACACGTTGCCTAAAAACACAACACAGCTACTCATATTTCTTATCGCGTTTAGGTTTAGAAACATGGCTTTGAGTGTTCTGATAAAGGTTTGTGGGCGTTCATTGTACAATCATGATAGCAGCGCGCCGGTTCAGCATGCGACCTTCACTGGTAAGGTTGCTGATCGCCGGCATGGTCTCGCCGTAGCCGATTGTCTCCATCCGCGCGCTTTCAATGCCTTTACCGAGGAGGTAATCGTACACAGCCTTGGCGCGACGCTCGGAAAGTTTCTGATTGTAAGCTTCCGGGCCGTCCCAGTCGGTATGGCCTTCGATGACGATGCGAATGTCAGGTTGTTTGAGAAGTGCGTCGGCTGCATCATCCAGAAAGGCCGCCCATTCCTGATCGAGATTGTACTTGTCGAACTCGAAAAGAATGTCTTCCCGCAACAGGTCGTCTATGGTTGCCTCCGGCATGAGTTCCGGGGGCGCAAAAAGTGTTTGGAGTTTTTCGTCCGAAATTTCCATGTAGAAGACTTCGGCCAAAAAACGATTCAACGCCGCGGGATCCGATAAGAGGTCCATCCCTTCCGTATAGGCACAGTTCTTGACCGCGCAAATGTCCTTCAATGTTTTTCTGCCCTTGTCACGATCCGCTATAGATATGGTATGAAAGCATATATCTCCGTAACTATAATATATTTCCTTGGCCGCCTTCAGTGGGTCATCTGTTATGTCTGCGATGCCGTCGGAGACCAAAATGATGGCGGTTTTTCCTTTAAACGCAGGGATGTTTTTTGCGGTATAACGTATGGCCGCTCCCAAGGGTGTTAGATTTCCAAAAATTTCTCCTTGTTCAGCCAATTGATCGATGGCGGTCTTGAAATTGGTTCGATCGTAGACCGCGGGTCCCACCAACGTTTTGTCCGGCGCAAATATTTGGATGGCACCGGTGTAGCCCAGTTCCGGAATACGCTCATTGACTTTGAGAAGAACCTCTTTGGCAAGCGTTGCTTTCTTCTTTTTGGTCTGGCTGTGGTTTGTAAACATGGATCCGGACTGATCCACAACGATGATGAAGTTGGTAATTTTGGGTATTAATTTTGATTGCGCTGCGGGCACGCCGACAAAGGAAATTAAAGCCAATGCCAAACAGATGGCCAACACCTTTTTTGCCGATGTCTTCATGTTACGTCTCCTTTTTACCGATGGGTTTTTTTTGTTCAGCCCTGAAAAACCTGGACCTTTCCTGAGCGGCAGGTTCTTCGATGGGCTGTAGATGGGGTGAAATATATTCGTTTAAAGGAAGTGAATCTTAAAATATGATACGATTGTGAAACTCAGCCGAAAGCCAAGGTCTAAAAGAATTCAATATATCCATGTAAATAAATACCAAAGGTGAAAATGCATGTCAACAACTGATGTTTTTTCATTGTCTTTTGTTTGTGTTATCATCGTTACGTTGACTTTAGATTATGACAATGCGTAAAAGAAATATATTGCAACTACCAAATCAAAAAAATAAAATATGATTTTATTTCGCAAAAAGTAGTCTCTTGATCTTGCACAGACAATCTTGAAACGAGGTAAACATAATGGATTTATTAGGGATACGCATCCGGCGATTTAAACGTCGCATCTTAATTAGCCCGATGCATTTACAATTAAACGGTCTCGGTTGTGCGACCATGGTTGTTTTGCTCGGTCTATCCCTATGGTTTTTGCCGCCCAACGCTTGGGCGGCAAAACAGATCCCTGCGACGGAAAACCAGCACGAGAACTCTCTTGAGATTACCCCGGGCAGTATAGATTTCAAAATCAAAGAGATCAAAAAAAGATTGACCGAGGCGCTTGCCGGCGAAAACGAACAAACAGCCCGGCAGTTGGGCGTAACGCTTGCCCAATTGCAGGAGCGTACCGCCAAGCTGCGGGATTTAGAGACCATTTATCAGCGACTGATGACGGCCTTGAATAAAACGATTGTTCTTGAAAAAGAGGAAATTTTTTTGCGTGAAAAGTTACAAACACCGCAACAGACAGGGATCTCACAAAATCCGCCGTATACCTTGAGTTTTTACGACAATATCCTCGCTCAGTCGGCTGCGGCCGATCATAAGAAAGAAACGGCTGTTTTAGAGATAAGCCTTGTTGAGAAGGCTTTAGAAGAGGCCACATTGAGGCGTGATGAGGGCCGGCAGACCTTGCGGAGGCTCAAAGAAGAGAAGGAATCAAAAGCCCCGGGGGCAGAAGATCCGAAACAAAATTGGGAACTTGGCGAAGCCCAACAGGAGCTGGAAACGGCTCAGGCTGTTTTTGATGTATATAAAGTGGGCAAAAAAAACCTTGCCATCGAAGTCCGGCTCGCAACCCAGCGGGTGGATGATGCCGGACAGAACAGTACTTGGGTGCGGCAACATCTTCACTTTGATGCAGCCGATTTAAAAAACCAGCTTGAAAATCTTGAAAAAACCAGGAAAGAGTTGCAAAAACGACTCAAAAATCAGCTGCGGGGACAGATGAAGGTGGAGACCGCCTGGAGCCAGGCCCAGCAAAAAGCCGCAAATGTTAAAAAAGAGACTGAAATTGTTTTGGCCAGGGCCGTTTTAGAAGCGACCGAAGCCAGACGAGAGGCCTCCCAGCGGCTTTTAGAACAAACAGAAGACATGCTTCAGCTTTTAAATCAACAGGAACAGGCGTGGAAAACTCGCTACGCACTCATCGAAGACAAGACACAGCCCGATCAACTGGACAGTTGGCGCAAAGCCTTTGAAACCTACAAAACGAAAAATGAACGAACCGTTCGTCTTCAGGAGAGTTTCCAGACCAGCCTGAATGCCCGGGTTGCATTCCTGGAAAAGCAGGCATCAGAGCAGAGCGTGGAAACAGGGCTGCGGCGCGAACTGAACAATCAGCTGACGGCTTTACGCACGCTGGCCGTCGGCGACCTCGAATATTTGTCAATTCTGCAAACCACCATACAGTTGCATCAAAGACTCCTTGACGAAATCGGCGGGCGGCGTGAAGAGATCGGCCTGTGGAAGACCTTCACTTTCATTGCCGGCGAACTCCGCAATGTCTGGAACCTCGAAGTGTGGGTTATTGATGAACACGGGGTGACCGTAAAGAAACTTGTAACCGCATTGGTCTTTCTGATCATCGGTCTGGTGCTGATTAAGAGAATCTTTCTTTTAATGATCAGACGTCTTTTGGCGCGCACCCACCTTCAGGAAACCACGTCGGCAGCCGTCGAGAAGATCATCCATTATGTTGCCATACTGTTGATTGTACTCTTTGCCTTGCGCGTAGTGAACATCCCTCTTACTTTATTCGCATTTTTAGGCGGTGCCGTTGCTATCGGGGTGGGATTCGGCGCCCAGAACCTTATCAACAATTTTATCAGCAGCTTCATCATTCTGGCGGAACAGCCGATAAAAATCGGCGACTTGATCGATATCGAGGGGAATTTTGCCATGGTGGAAGAGATCGGCGCGCGCTGCACCCGGATTCGCACCGGCGCCAACGTGCATATCCTGGTGCCCAACAGCAGCTTTTTAGAGAAAAATATCGTCAACTGGACCCTTTCTGACAAAGAGGTTCGCACGCAGGTCACGGTGGGAGTGATTTACGGATCTCCGGTTCGCGAGGTGAAGCGTATTATGCTGAAGGTCGCCAATGAACATACAAGGGTAAAAAAGAACCCCGAACCCTTTGTTCTTTTTAACGATTTTGGTGACAACGCCTTGATTTTCGATCTCTACTTCTGGATCAACATGAACCGTCTCATGGATCGGCTTATCATCGAAAGCGATATCCGTTTTGGTATTGATGAGCTGTTCCGCGAAGCGGGCATTGTCATCGCTTTTCCCCAACGGGATATTCATCTGGATACGCAAAAACCCCTAGAGTTCCGTATGGTCAATACCGGGGACAAGTCGAAAGATACTTGAGAACAGATAGACAGTTAACATTAAAAGCCGGGGGAATAAAAGATGATCGCAACCCAAGAAGATGCCGTCGACATGAAGGTCCGCTTATCCGATGGTTCAAAAAAGCCGCTCAGCGACTTCTGGGCGGAGAAACCGCTGGTTCTGGTTTTTTTGCGCCACTTCGGCTGACCGTTTTGCCGGCAGCAGACGGCGCAGTTGCGCCGCAAAGAAAAACAGTTCGAAGACAAAGGGGCGCAGGTGGTCCTGGTGGGGCTCGGTCCTCCCGAACAGGCCGAAGCCTTTCGCACAGAATTCGACTTGAGTTTTCCCATCGTGTGTGATCCGGATCACCGGCTGTATGCGGCGTATGGATTAAAGAAAATGGGTCTTTTGGGATTTGCTTCGCCTTCACTGCTGGTCAAGGGTGTCAAGGCCCTGGGGCAGGGGCACTCGATGGGCATACCCACGGGGGATATCTACCAGCTTCCGGGCGTGTTTATCATCGACACAAGCGGCCGTATTCGGTTCAGCCATTACGCCCGTGATCCGGCCGATCATCCCTCTGCTGATACGATACTTGCAGCATTGTCTAAGATAAAACCTTGAACTGCAATAGAGCGCGCATTCCCCACAGCTTTTCGTAGTGAAGCGCAGATCCCGTCATGACGGGGCTGCGGCGATATCGAAGCCGCAATGAAGGTCATGTTTACTAAAACCGCTCCAGGCAACCCAAGAAAGGAGAAAAAAACAATGGAACAACATCAAAAAGAAGAGACAGCCGCGTTTATCACGTCCCGAGATACGCTGGACGGCGCTTATCCGGGACTCATCCTGGGGATCAATGCACGGCGTTTGGGCATGGAATCCAAAGTCTTCTACACCTTTATGGGCATCAACGTCATCCGCAAAGGGTGGATTGATAACGCCAAATTCCAGCCCCCCGGTTTTATGGGAGCCATCCCCGGCATGTCGTCCATCGCCACCTGGATGATGAAGGAAAAAATGGAAAAAGCCAATATCCCGGCCCTTGGCGATCTACAGGAAGTGGCGGCCATAGAGGGAGTCGAATTCATCGCCTGCAAGATGACCGTGGATATGATGGGGTTTTCAGAGAAAGATTTTATTGACGGTGTTATCATTCAAGCCGCCGAAGACTTCTTGAAATACGCCAAAGATTGTAAAATCCTTTTGTACACCTGAGCCTGACCGCCTTTTAGTCGGCAGCATCAGCTTTTAGCCCGAATTTTCATGCGCCGGATGCGTTCATTTGCAAGTTGAACTGAGTGAAATTCCGTCATCGGAGTTGAGTGATACGAAATTTCTACGTCGGAGGAAATGAGCGCATCAGGCAGCGCCCATAGGATGAAAATATTTCAGCTTCAAAAAAATTCCAATTTGCACACATAAAATCGACACATGGAACTGGAAAAATGGCCTCCGGATGTCCGTTCGGCGGTTGAGGTTTAGCGAGATTTGATCGTTTCACTAAAGCAATAAAATTGAACATACAGCTTTATGAGAATCAACCTAATAAATCTTTCTGGTTCCATGCCGTTTTCCTAAAACCTCGAGGGTGCTGTTTACCACTACAAAAGCTTCCGGATCGATGCTGAAGATAACGGTTTTCAGCTTGGGAAGTTCGGTCAACGTAGTAATGGTGAAGATAACCTCTCTCAATTTACCGGTATAGGCTCCCTGAGCTTGCAGGAAAGTAACCCCCCGGTTGACCTCTTTGAAGATTTCGGTCGCAATTTTCCTTGATTTATCAGATATGACGATTGTAGACATACGCTGGTTAAAGCCGGTAATTACCGCATCGAGAACCTTGCTGCTTACAAATACATATATCAAGCTGTAGAGTGCGATCTGTAGCCCGAAGAAATAGGCTCCTGTCATAAGCACCAGAGCATTTACAAACAAACTGGTCAATCCGGGCTTAAATCCGAATGTCTTGTTTGCATATGTCACCAGAATGTCCACTCCGCCCGCAGATCCCAGAGAACGCAAAACAATCCCGGCCCCCGTACCGCAGACGACGCCCCCGAAGACAGCGACCAGAATTAGATCGTCGATAGGTACCGGAGGTGTTTTAACGGTAACAGCAGCCAGGGAGAAAAAAACCATACCGAAGATGGTATACAGCATAAACCTGCGGCTGATGCTAAACCATCCCAAAAACATTAAAGGTATATTCAGGATAAAATAGGTAAGCCCGACATCTGCCGATGGCAAAAGATAGTGAATGATGATGGATAGACCGGATACGCCCGCGCCCAGAAGCTTGTTGGGTATCAAAATACTGTTCATCCCAATGACAAAGACGATGATTCCCAGAGAAATCAAGGCCAGATTGTACAAAAGAATTTTCCAAGTGTGAACAAGTTTATCGAGGTTAAAATGGGCAGTTTGTGCTTTGGGTTGCATGGCTTTGTCTCCTGTACAGATCCGCTTCGTTTAGATCATCGCTGGATCGAAATTTTTCAAAGGTTGCACTTGTTAATTCATAGTCGTAATCCAATAAAATCAGGCTGCCGATGGTAATAGACTGTAACCTAAAGCAACTTGAAGTTCAAGGGTTCAAAGATCGAAAGGTGAAAGAGTATAAAAGAAGACGTTACGCTTTTCTGCATAATAATAAGAACTTCCGACATACATCCGGCAGATAAAAGATGGCCGGATGTTCAAGTACAAATAAAAATACAAATCGTAATTTTACTGATTGGAGAGTATTCCTTTGGAGACGTTATCATTCAGCCTGTGAAATATTCGAGTGAGGATGGCAAACAAATGGTTTGCCAAACCTTCTGATTGCATATATTAACAATGCATTCAGAAGGTTTTATGAACTATGGCACCCAAATCCGAAAAAAACCTTGAACAATACCTGCCCGAAGGACAGTTGGTGAACCGCACCTGGCTTAAGGCGCGCGGAGTCAGCCGTCCACGGGTGGACTATGCCTTACGGGCCGGGAAACTGGAACCTGTGGCCCATGGGGTTTACCGACGGCCGGGGCCGCCGCTCAAGTGGGAGCATGTGGTCTACTCCCTTAACGAGATGGGCTGCCCTGTACATGTGGGCGGCCGCAGCGCCCTGGAATTGCAGGGCCTGGCGCACTATCTGCCGGCCGGCGGTGTGCGGCGCATCGATCTGTACAGTCCGGGCAAGATACCAGCCTGGGTGGCCGATTTTCCGGCGTCGTTCCGGTTCGACCTTAACACCCAAAACTTTTTTGATATGCTGCCCGAGGTTGCCGTGCACTCCAAGCCTTTTGGTGCATGGGATTGGCCCGTCCCGTATAGTACGCCCGAACTGGCCCTGCTGGAGTTGCTGGCCGGGGTGCGGGATGAAGCGGATTTTTCGGTGGCCGACAAGTTCTTCGAGGCGGCCGTCAACCTGCGGCCGGACCTGCTTCATGCCTTGCTGCGGGCCTGCACCCGGGTAAAGGCCAAACGCCTGTTTTTGTGGTTTTCCGACCGCCACGGGCATGCCTGGCGCCAGGCCCTTGAAACCGGCCAGATCGATTTGGGCCGGGGCAAGCGCATGCTGATCAAAAGCGGCGCCTATGATGCCGCCTATCAAATAACCGTTCCCAGGGAGATGGCCGGTGGAAGCCAACAACCCCTTTACTGAACAGGTACGCTTGCTGGTATCCTTGCTGCCCAGTGTGGCCAAGCAGCCGTGCTTTGCCTTGAAAGGCGGCACGGCCATCAACCTGTTTGTGCGCGACATGCCGCGCCTGTCAGTGGATATCGACCTGGCCTATTTGCCGCTGGAAGATCGTGATGCCAGTCTGGCCGGCATTGACACGGCCCTTGGGAAAATCACGACGGATATCGAACGGCACATTCCCCGTGCCGAGGTCAAGGCGTCTGTGTTAAAGGGCACGGGCAAGCGCCTCAAGCTGCTGGTGCGGCAGGGTGGCACCAATGTAAAGATCGAAGTCAGCCAGGTGCTGCGAGGCAGTGTCTACCCGGCCGAGGATCGCCAACTATCAGCAAGGGCGGAAAAAGCCTTTGGGTTTGCCTGCATACCGGTGTTTAGTTTTGAAGACCTTTATGCGGGCAAAATATGTGCGGCCCTGGATCGTCAGCATCCGCGGGATCTGTACGATGTGTATTGGCTGTTGCAGCATGAGGGCATTGATGAACGGCTGAAGAACGCCTTTATGGTCTATCTGATGGGGCACAACCGGCCTATGGTCGAATTGCTGGCGCCCCAACCCCAGGATATCGCACCTTTGTATCGGAAAGAGTTCGAGGGCATGACCTATGAGCCGGTGGGTCTTGAGCAGTTGCGGGAAACCTTGCCCCGCCTGGTTCGTGAGATCCATGCCTCCATGACCGACGCAGACCGGCATTTTTTGCTGGCCCTCAAGCAGGGCGCCGAGGATTGGCAAAATTTTCCTTTGCCGGAGGTGGCGCGGTTGCCCGCTGTCCAGTGGAAGATGCTCAATCTGGCGCGCATGAATCCGGTCAAGCGCCGGCAGGCGGCAGCCAAACTGGAAAAGGTTCTTTTTGAATAAGGATTGAATATGATGAGCACCGTCGGCCAAAGAGAACGAGCAACACAGGAGCGGGTGATCAGGCTATTTCAGGATCACTTGAACTACGCCTACCTCGGCAATTGGACGGACCGGGACAATAACCGCAATATCGAGCAAGGGCTTCTGACCCAATGGCTTCAGCGGCAGGGTGTTAGCGATGTGCTGATCAACAAAGCATTGCACAAACTGGATCAGGCGGCGGCCCTGGGTGAAGGTATCAACCTTTATGATGCTAATCCGGCGGCGAGGCCCTGGTGGCCACCCTGCGGGCCGGTCAAGAGTGGCTGATGTGCGCCCTGATCCATAAATTCAGCGGGGATTCGGACAAGGCCACGGAGCAATTCATCGAAGAACTGCAAAAATCCTTTGCCGGTGATCTGCGTATTCCCGGCAACTTATTTGTTTTTGTGGATGAGTGCCACCGCACCCAATCGGGCACGCCGCTTTTAAAGAGTGATAAGCAGAAAAGTCTTGAGGTGTTCGGTCCCTACATTCACACTTACAAGTATGATGAAGCGGTCAAAGACGGCATGGTGCTGGATTTGCGTTATGAAGCCCGGGACATCGACCAGCACATTACCTCCCAACGCAAGATCGACCAGTGGTTTGATGCCAAAACCCGCGGCCTTTCCGACATGGCCAAGGTGCAGCTCAAGCAAAAATGGGGCACCATGCAAAAAGTGCTCTCCAGCCAGTCACGGCTTGCAATGATCGTAGACGACATTTTGCTGGACATGGACACCCGGCCCCGTCTTTTAAATCGGCGCGGCAATGCCTTGCTGGTGTGTGCCGGCATTTACCAGGCATGCAAGTGCTATGAGCTCTTTTCTAAAACCGATTTGGCGGGCCGATGCGCCATCATTACCAGCTATCAGCCTTCTGTTGCGGATATCAAAGGCGAAGAAAGCGGCGAGGGTATGACGGAAAAGCTGCGCCAATACGAGATTTACCGCAAGATGCTGGCCGATTATTTTGATGAGCCCGAAGAGACGGCCATGTACAAAACCGAAGCGTTTGATAAGCTGGTCAAGGAGCGCTTTAAAAAAACACCGGGGCAGATGCGCCTGCTGATCGTTGTGGACAAGCTGCTGACCGGCTTTGATGCGCCTGCGGCTACCTATTTGTACATCGACAAACAGATGCGCGACCACGGTCTGTTTCAGGCCATCTGCCGGGTCAACCGTCTGGACGGCGAGGATAAAGAGACGGCTACATCATCGATTACAAGGATCTGTTCCATAAGCTGGAAGGGGCTATTACGGATTACACCAACGGCGCCCTGGACGAGTACGATAAAGAGG
>JAQBHK010000111.1:0-8931 GCA_032127815.1 Desulfobacterales bacterium | reverse complement strand
GTTCTAGAATGAAAAAATCTGAACATATCGAAAAACTTGAAACAAAAATAATCCTGCTGGAAACGCAACTAAAGCATCTTTCCAATGAGCTTTTCGTCAGCAGAGATGAATATATCAATTCGGCGACCAACTATTTTGATTTATTGTCCAATTTGGAAAAAAAGGTTTTCGAGCGCACCAAAGAACTGAAAGAGACTCAACTTATTTTAGAAGCAAAAGGCCGTGAGCTGGAAATAATGTTGGATTCGTCACCGGGAATGATTTTCTATAAAGATAAAGCGCAAAGATATATTCGCGTAAATAAAAAATTCATTCAAATCACTGGTATCCCTATGGAAGAGTTGCTTGGCAGGACCCATGCCGAACTGTTTCCTGACAATAAGGGGCAAGTTTTGGATGATGATTCGGAAGTAATCCAAAAAGGGAAACCGGTGCTGCAAAAAACCGGCATTCTGGAAACAGCCCAGGGCCATAAATCTTTAATTGTAGATAAGTTTCCATACAAAAACATTGACGGCAAGGTTATCGGTGTCATTGGCTTTGCTATGGATTTGACCGATCTTGAGAAAGCGGAAAAAGAGAAAAAAGAACTGCGGGAAAGAATTATCCGCGCAGAGAAAATGGAAGCTATCGGACTTTTGGCCGGCGGTTTTGCGCATGACAGCAATAACCTGCTGGGGGGTATTTCGGGCTACATCCAAATAGCATTAATGAATATGACTGAAGACGACCCGAATTTACGCTACCTAAAGTCTTCACTGGATGCGGCCAATAAAATGGCGGAACTTGTACAGGATCTTTTAACGCTGGCACGCAGAGGCGTAAGTAGTACCGAAGCTATAAAGTTAAATGATGTTGTGGCGTCTTATTTGCAGTCTTCCGTGCATCAAAAACTAAAATTGCATCATCCTGGTGTTAAACTCAAAACCGATATAGAACCGGATTTGCTGAACATTGCCGGAAAATCGGTGTACCTTTACAAAACGATTATGAATCTGGTTACGAATGCAGCCGAAGCTTTGCCAGACGGAGGAACCGTTACCTTATCCACAAAAAACCGATATGTCGACAAGCCCATAAACGGTTACGATCTCAGCATACAAGAGGGAGAATTTGTTATTTTAAAAGTTGCTGATAACGGAACTGGAATTGCTTCTGAAGATCTTAATAGAATCTTTGAGCCCTTTTACACCAAAAAAGTGATGGGTCGCAGCGGATCCGGTTTAGGTATGGCGGTTGTTTATGGAGCGGTTAAAGACCATCAGGGTTATATAGATGTTCACAGTATCGAGGGTGTCGGGACTACATTCGAGCTATATTTTCCGGTTACCAGAGAAGCGATTTCTCCCGAGCAAACCACCGTTCCCATGGAGGCGTATATGGGCGCAGGCCAGAAGATTTTAGTTGTTGATGATGTGCCGGCACAAAGAGAAATTGCATCCGAGATCCTGAGCCACCTGGGCTATTCGGTTGCCACCGTCTCTTCCGGTGAAAAAGCAATTGATCATATGGCAAACAATTCACCCGACTTAATGATTCTTGATATGATTATGGATCCCGGCATTGACGGTCTGGACACCTACAAAAAAATCATCGAACTGCGTCCGCACCAGGAAGCCATCATCACCAGCGGATTCTCAGAAACCGAGCGGGTCAAAGAATGTCAAAGGCTGGGGGCCGGACAATTTGTCCAAAAGCCGTATACGTTTGAAAAAATTGGCATGGCAGTAAAAAACGCTATCACTAAGGATTATGAAATTGAATGTCATCATTAAGGTTGCGGCATGGCCCCTGGGTTTGTACCTTGCATACTGCGGCCTGCTTTTTTTGATGCAGCGGCAGATGATGTTCCCTCGTGGTTTAATTGAGGTGCCTGCAGAAAATACCAAGATTGCCGGCCTGGAACGAATTTGGGTGGCTACGAGTTTCGGGAAGGTTGAAACATGGTTTTTACCGCCGGGCGAAGACTGCGGATCAAAACCGGCCCCGGCGGTGATTTTTGCACACGGAAACGGGGAACTAATCGACTTTTGGCCGCAAGAACTACAAAAATTCAATCGTCTCGGAATGGGGGTCCTGCTTGTGGAATATCCCGGTTACGGTCGATCGGAAGGATCGCCTTCCCAAAACAGTATTGAAGAAACTTTTGCTGCCGCCTATGACATTCTCACCGTACGGGAAGATGTTGATGCTTCCAGAATAGTTCTGTTCGGTCGTTCCCTTGGCGGGGGTGCGGTTTGCGCCCTGGCCGTTCAACGGCCGTCGGCAGCGCTCATCCTGATGTCGACATTTATCAGCGCCCGCTCGTTTGCCGTGAAATATCTGGCCCCCGGTTTTCTGGTCCGGGATCCGTTCGAAAATATTAAAGCCGTTAAAAACTATCCCGGACCGCTTTTGGTTATGCATGGCAAGTTTGACGAAGTCATCCCCTACCGGCATGGCCTGACTCTCTATCGTGCGGCCCAAAAAGGCAAAATGGTAACCTATGAAAGCGGGCACAACGATTGCCCTCCCAACTGGAAGGTCTTCTGGCAGGATATGGAATCATTTCTGCGCAAGACCGGAATAATTTAGCCTGATTTTTTGAATGGACGAATCTGCCAGTACGGGTACCGGCTACCTCTGTGCCTCCGCATTTTTTCCCAAAGCTATCTTCCCTTCAGAACTTTTTCCAGAATTATGGTTATTTTGAGTTGCTATGGGTTCGCTAAAGCTTTATTTTAGTTGTAATAAAAACAATTGTTGACCCATAAGAACCAATAAAGTATGTATGGATTTCGTTTACCATAAAACCAAACAAGAAAAAAATGAAAGCATTTTTGTCTACAAAAGAGGTGGCACGGCTTTTAAGTATCAATGAAAAGATGGTGTACACTCTGATTTCCGAAAAGGGCCTGCCGGCCACAAAGGTTACGGGCAAGTGGATTTTCCCGCGGCATCTGGTGGAGCAGTGGATTGAGACCAATACCATCAATTACCCTGATGCAGCTTCTCAGCTACCGCCTTACCACGGCCTGCTGATCATCGCCGGCAGCAATGATCCTCTTTTAGACAGAACCATAAATCTTTTTAATACCGTTTACCCGGATCATGTGGCGGTATTTGGCAACCTGGGAAGCATGGGAGGCTTAAAGGCCTTAAGACAGAATCTTTGTCACATTGCATCCAGCCATCTGCTTCAGGACGATGAGGCCGAATACAACTTTGATTTTGCTACCCAGGAGCTCGATACCATGCCGGTTATGGTCAACTTCTGCAAGCGGGAGCAAGGCATTCTGGTGAAAAAGGGCAATCCTGATGGTATTTCCAGTGCTGCGGACCTTGCCAGACCGGGGCTGCGTATCATCAACCGACCGCTGGGCACCGGTACCCGGCTGCTGTTAGACCGGGAATTCAAAAAGGCCGGCATTAACGGTGAAAAAATCCAAGGGTATCATCGCGATGTTCATAGGCACTTGGATGTGGGCCTTGAAATTATTGCCGGGCGGGCGGATGCCGGCCCGGGGATACGGGCGGTGGCCGAACTGCTGAACATCGGGTTCGTTCCGCTGCGCTGGGAAAGATACGATCTCATGATATCCAAAGAGCGGTTCTTCGATGAGGGGATTCAGCGCTTTCTCGGACTGCTCCAGGAAGACGGCTTCAGAAATCTGATTCAGGATAAAGCAGGATACGATATTAAGCTTTCAGGGAAAATGATTTATCCCGGGAACAACAGCCGGCAGGTATCATGACCCATTAAAGCGCGTGTATCCTCTGCCCCGCTTCAGGGGACTGCCGGAAGCTTTTAAATCCCTGAAGCCCTTTTCCCCGAGGTTATTGAAAAGTTACATCAAGTTTTCTTTAACACTACCCACATGCTTCCTTTCGATTGTTTTGACAGCGGTAGGACCGAAACCCTTTAGTTCAATTCTATCCAGATCCTTAAACCATTTTGTTGAAAGCTTTGAGAAAAAAGCGGGGTCTTTTATGGCTTTACCCAGACGAATGGATACTTCCTGGCTGAAGAAAAGGTTGTAATCTGAAAACGTTTTTGACAAAGCTTGAAATCTGGATGCCTGGTTAATGGTGTTTCCCAGAAAAAGCTTCTGAGTTCCATAAGTTTTATAAAAGATCGCACCGCAATGAGCTCCAACGGAAAAATCAATATATTTGCGCCATATTGTTCCGGACCTATTTGTAAACAAGTTTTCTATATAGCGCAACTGCCTATTACCACTCACTATTTTAGGGCTTCCTTCTAACAGATCAATTATTTTTGTGTTAAGTTCCGGTACTGACCGCTCAAGATGCAAGTAAATGTCAAGCAGTAAAAGAAAGCCGTCTATAAAGTGCTGACTCCTGTTACGATGGTGTTTTGTAATTAACAGGAATCCATCGCCCGTGTGTTTGAAATCAAATAATATATCATTATTACTGCCAATGATAGTTTCCATTATGTCTGATAAAAAATCGAATATGACTTCATAAATTCGCCATTTCAGAGTGTTGCTAAACGGTTTTTCCTTTTGAATAAGGAGTCTTCGGGAAACTTCAGAGAAGTTTCTCAGATCAATCATTACCGCCAGACCGGAAAAAGTTTTTAAGGATTTGCTTTGCATTTATCCCTCTATGAATCTATTAAAATAGAAATCTATAAACACAGAGCATTTCACCTTTCGATGCTCTGAGGCAACACCTCAGTAGAAATTAAGCAATATTTGTGCCAATTACATATGATCTCCGCATGCTTGTTGAAAACACCTGGTCTGAATTTCTAATGATAAATCCGGGTTAAACATATATGATATCAACCGGACGCAATCTTATAAAAAATAAGATAATACTTTTAGGCTCAATAATGAAACCAGGCGGGGTAACATGAGATGAAATACTGTAAATTTTTTGGCATAAATGAACAAAAAAATGGCGGGTTCGGGTTAATGCAAATAAATTCTGGGTATGCGGGCGGTTAAGGAGGATACGATTTCATAATTGATGGTATCGAGGGATGCGGCGATTTCATCTGCGGTAATGGATGCATCCTGCTGACGACCGAAGATTACCACCTCATCCTCAAGTTCTATGCCGGGAACATGCCCTACATCCAGCATGGTCGTATCCATACAAACCCGGCCGACGATGGGCGCCCGGCGCCCACCGACCAGCATATGGCCCCGGGAAGAAAGCAACCGGCTGAAGCCGTCGGCATAACCGACCGGTACCGAGGCTATGGTTGTGGGCTGTAAGGTTTCGTGAGTCATGCCATAGCTGACCTTGAAGCCGGCTGGGACTTTTTTCAGATGAACCACTCTGGATTTTAGAGCCATAGCCGGCTGCAGTGCAATACGATCCCGGTCAACTTCATCAGAAGGATAGAGTCCATAGATTGAGATGCCGGCGCGCACCATGTCAAGGTGAGTTTCAGGCATGTCGATAATCGCTGCGCTGTTGGCAGCGTGGCATACGGGGATATCCAGGCCGGCTTTGCGGATTTCATCTAAAAATTCTGCAAATATTTCAAACTGCTTGCTGGTATATGACTTATCGGCGCTATCGGCCGCGGCAAAATGAGTGTAGACGCCCTCTAACCGGAGACCGGCAAGAGATGCGATCGCTTCAACTTCGCTGAGGGCCTTTGCTGTTGAATTTGCATCCAGCGCCGGCAGCCGGCAGCAGTCCGGCAGCAGGCCGAGTCTTCCCATGCCGGAGTCGACTTTGAGATGCACCTTCAGTGCTTTACTCGCTGAAACTGCAGCTGAAAGCGCCGCAGCGGTTTGATACGACCAGACCGTTTGAGTCAGATCAAATTCGAGCAGCTTTTTGGCGAGTGCAGGCGGCGTATAGCCGAAAATCAGCGTCGGCGCATCAAAACCTGCTTTTCTGAGTTCAATGCCTTCATTTAAGCGGGCCACACCCAGAACATCCGCGCCGCTCTCCAAAGCCCGGCGGGCAACTTCTATAACTCCGTGTCCATATGCATTGGCTTTGACAACCGCCATCAAGCGAGCCTCAGGGTTGGTGATACGACGTAGGGCACGCACGTTTTGCGCTATGGCTTTCAGATCAATTTCGGCCCATACAAGCGGCGTATCCAAAGCTTTCCTCCTTTAAGAATGGTTTAGCGCATAGAAAAATGGCAGTTTTAACGGCAATCCGATCCCTGTAGCCAGCAACAAGTATCCAGTATCCAGCATCTGTGATTATAATAAACTGTCTATGGGGACATATTTTAGGCCGAATGCGTCGGCAACGCCTTTATAAGTGACTTTACCTTTGACCACATTGGCACCCAGTTTGATTTCAGGGTTTTCTCTGAACGCTTTTTTCCAGCCTTTGTCTGCAATTTCAAGTGCATACGGCAACGTCGCATTGGTAAGGGCCATGGTGGATGTTTTGGCGACGCCACCCGGCATGTTGGCCACGCAGTAATGTACAATCCCGTCAACGTCATAAATCGGATCATTGTGGGTAGTCGGCCGTGAGGTTTCGAAGCAGCCGCCCTGATCGATGGCGACATCCACGATCACGGCACCTTTTTTCATGGTTTTCAACATATCGCGGGTTATAATTTTGGGAGCTTGGGCGCCGACAACGAGAACGGCCCCGACGACTAAATCGGCTTTTTTTAATAGCTCGCGAAGAATCACCGGATCAGACATTATAGGAAAGCAGTTCCGGGGCATTACATCACTCAGGTAGCGCAGTCGCTCAAGGTTGGTGTCGAGCACATAAACCTTGGCACCCATGCCGCAAGCTATCTTGGCGGCCTGGGTGCCAACGACCCCGCCGCCGATAATGACCACCGTGCCTGGACTCACTCCCGGAACGCCTCCCAGAAGAATACCCTCGCCGCCGTAAGCCATTTCCAAATACTTGGCTCCCTGCTGGATGGCCATGCGTCCCGCCACTTCGCTCATAGGGGTCAAAAGCGGCAAAGAGCCGTCCGTCTTTTGAATGGTTTCATAGGCAATATTGATACTGCGGCTTTTAATAAGGGCTTTGGTCAACTCTTCTAATGCAGCCAGATGCAGATAGGTGAATATGATCTGGTCCTTTTTGATGAGTTCATATTCGGAAGGCAAAGGTTCCTTGACATGCATCACCATGTCACAGCGCTTATAAATTTCAGCGGGTGTATTTGCAATTTCAGCGCCGGCTTTAGCATAAAAGAGGTCTGTGAACCCGCTGTCCCTGCCGGCATTTTTCTCCACCAGCACCGTATGCCCGTTTTGTTGCATTACCTCCACCCCGGCCGGGGTCATGGCAACACGATGTTCTTCGATTTTGATTTCCTTTAGAATTCCGACAATCATTTAAACCTCCGCCAGGAAAAAATTATGAATTTCTTCGCCGTATTTATTTAGGCTATATATATAATTTCCGGGCGAACATATCAAGGCCCAAGTTGCATATCAATTTAGCAAAAGTACCTATCGTGCTAATGTTCATGATAGATTCGAGCGAGGATGTTGTCCGGTATATCAGCGATAAAACTGGAAGGATGGCTCAGGACCATGCCTGATATTCTGTCGTAAACCTGGCCTGGATAGATAAAGAACAGATTCTCCCTGGCACGTGTGGCGGCAACATACATAAGCCTTAACTCTTCTTCGAAATCTTCCGAACTGTGCAAAGCGTGTGTTGAGGGGAAACGGCCGTCTAAGGCCCAAATGATAAAAACAGTATCCCATTCGAGGCCTTTGGCCGAGTGTACGGTGGAAAGGATCAAGCGGCCATCACCCGGGTCATCCAGCGAAAGAGTGTTGTTGATACTGGTGTTGGGTGGTTCAAGGGCCATATCGGTTAAAAACGATTCCATATTCTGGTATCGTTCCATTATGGTCAACAGATGTTCAAGATCCTTTGTTCTTTTGGGATGGTCGTCATATTTATCTTTCAAAATAGGTGTGTAGTAATCTAAGGCCGCCGCACCTGCTTGAGCAACGGACATGGTCTTGGGATCCATAAACTCAAAAAGATCCTTTAACCTTTGAAAATCCCCGGTCGGGATGTTTTTGGCTTTAACTGTGAAAAGCCCTTTATATCCTTTCTGTGCATCCAATATCGCTGCATAGATGTTCTGAGCGGTCTTGGGGCCTATGCGACTGAGCAGCAGGAGTATTCGATACCAGCTGATTCTGTCGTATGGGTTGAACAAGACCTTCAGATGGGCCAAAACATCTTTGATATGTGCGGATTCGGTGAATTTGATACCACCTGTTTTTGCAAACGGGATACCGTTACGGCTGAGTTCAATCTCAAGGTCAAAGGAATGAAAATTTGCCCGGAAAAGGACGGCAATCTGACCCAAGGGTACACCGCTTTGATTCAGCTTACGAATTTTTTCAGCCACAAAACGCGACTGGCTGTTTTCACTGCCGGCACTGACAAGTACCGGTAACGACCCTCCGGGTCTGCGCGTAAAAAGAGTTTTGGAATATTTTTCCGTGGCCCGCTCAATAATCACATTGGTTAGGTTTAAGATGGGTTGAGTACTGCGATAGTTTTCTTCGAGCCTAATGATATGAGTGCCGGGAAATATTTTAGGGAAATTCATGATATTTTTAAAATTGGCCCCCCGGAAAGCATAAATACTCTGGGAATCGTCACCAACCACCATAACATTCTGATGACTAACGGCTAACAGACGTATTATTTCGGCCTGGATTAAATTGGTATCTTGATATTCATCGATCATTAAATAGCGATAGGTAGAAGAGATGCTGCGGCAAATATCGGAATGATCTTTAAGAAGGGTTTTCAAATAAACAAGAAGGTCATCATAATCGAAAAAAGAATGCTCGGCTTTGTGTCTTTTGTAGTCATTGGAAATCGCTATTATTGCTTCAGTATGGTGAGCGAAATGCGGGTAGTCATTTAAAATGACAAGTTCAATCGGCAAAGCTTTATTGACAGCCCGTCCAAAAATATTCGCCAGGGTCTGCTTTC
>JAQBHK010000110.1:0-4757 GCA_032127815.1 Desulfobacterales bacterium | reverse complement strand
TTGCCTGATATTACTTTGGCTTCAGCCTTTTTTGTCTGGGTGATATATAATTGGTCTGCGATTTGTTGATGCACGGTTGTAATCGTAGCCCCTGTATCGAGCAGGAGTGTAGCTTCTACTTCTTTTCCTCTGTATCCCAGTTTTACAGGTACAAGTACACGATTCCCGTCAATCGCAACTTTGGTTTGCAAACTTTTTAAATAATTTTCTTTTGCTATCTTCTTCTGCTGTTTTTTTTCTATCAGTTCATTTTTTTTTAAAAGTTCTTCCTCAGCAGCTTGCCGTTTGCGGGTTTCCTCGGCCTTTTTTGTGTCAGTTTTCAGTGTATCGACCTTTTCCTTTTCAGAAAGATGATCATACTTTTCCTTGTAGACGGTAATATTATTTCTGTATTCCGGCGGGATTTTGCTTTGATCGTCAACAAAATGGAGCTTTCCTTCTTTGTCGAGATATTTATAAAACTCGGCGGGCAATTTTAAAGGAAAAAGCAACGATAAGGCCAGTAATAACCATAAAAATGCCGATGTCTGCCTGTTATAGTTCATTTTAGACATCTCCATATCAAAATCTTAACCGGGGCAGCGCGGGATAAATTCAAATTAAATTAATTTGCTTTTCAAATCGGTTTTCAGTAGTTGATTCACTTTACCTGTTTCAATCATCGCTGTTAAGACTTTCACTCTCTGAAGCCGGCGGAAGTGTCGGTTGAACCTCGATTTTTGGGGGGCCATCGAGCTGGGTTGTGGACATGCCCATCTCCTGGAAACGGCGAACTGCAGGAATGAGACGCTTATCGAGGGAACCGAGCGCGCGGTTGTAGCCCTCCACGGACATCTTCAGGTGTTTACCCACATCGGCCAGACGATCAATAAATCTTTCCAGGCGGTTGTAAAGCTCCTGGCCTTCGCGGGCAATCTTGAGAGCGTTTTTAGTGATATGCTGCTGCTGCCAGCCGTAGGCCACCGCCCTCAAAAGGGCTATAAGATTAACCGGAGAGCTTATCAGTATCTTTTTATCAATGGCGTATTCTAAAAGATCCGGATCATTTTCAAAAGCTGTCCCCAGGCAGGCCTCGTTGGGGACGAACATGACCACGAAGTCCGGTGATTCATCGAACTGATCCCAGTATTGTTTGCGGGCAAGTTCCTTGACGCGTTCACGCATGTCTTTGGCATGCTTGGCCAGATTGGCTTTGCGCAGTTGATCGTCGGTTTCTTCCATTGCGGCGAGGTAGGATTTCAGAGGAACCTTGGAGTCAATCGGTAAGATTCCACCGTTAGGGAGATAAACGATCATGTCGGGACGGCCGCTCTCTGTCGATGTTTGCTCGTCAAAGGAAACGTGGTTGACCATCCCGGCCATCTCCACTACGCGGCGCAGCTGAAGCTCACCCCATCGTCCGCGGACTGTCGGAGACTTCAGCGCTTGTGACAGCGTAGTCGTCGTTTTCTGCAGTCTGGCGTGAGTTGCATCGAGCTGACTCAACTGCTGCTTCAGCGATTCATATGCACCTTTGCGCCCACGCTCTAATTCACGAACATATCCATCCAAGGATGTGAGATTCTCCTTCAAAGGATCGACCAGGCTCTTAAGATTGTTGCCGACTTGTCGGGATAGTGCTTCGGAGTTGTCTTTTAGAGCTTCGCCGGCCAGGGCTGCAAAAGCCTCGCGCATTTTGGATTCCGCCTGCTCTGTCCACTTGAGCTGCTTGATATCGGTTTCCCGCTCTTTTTCAAGTGTGGCTATACGAATCTTGAACTCTTCTCTTTCAATCTGGGATGCTGATCTCGTTCGGTGCCAGACTGCGAGTCCGATTAAGAGCCCTGCCAAAAACCCGGAGACAATCGCAAAGAAAAGAAGCATGTCAGGAATCATCTGTTTTACACCCTGAATGATCGCAAACAAAATGGGGAAAGTATTATATGTGTTTTTTTTCCATCATTATTTCCAACATGGTTTCGTCTACTTTTGCCATACCAATTTTACTGATTTTACTTAAACTGTAAATCGTTTCTTCAGCCGTTTTGCCAACAAAACCTTCCAGCTCGGTAATACCATGATTATTTAAAGCCATATAAGCCGAGCGGATGGCCGAATCAGTAGAACTGACTACTTTTAAAGCGCATCCTGCTTTTGCGCCGTCACAAAGCATGCCGCCAAGATCGCTTACCAGATTATTGACGGCTAAAGTAATTTTTGCCGCATCATTTCCTTTTTGCTGATAAACAATGGCAACGGCGGCACCTACACCGGCTGCTATGGAGCAGCCGCAAAGGGGTGATAAATCGCCGGTAAAGCATTTTATATAGCTGTTTGTCAAATGGGATAAAGCAATGCTTTGAAGAATCTTTTTTTCTTTGATTTTAAAATATTTTCCAACGTTATAAGGGACTAAAATAGCGACAATTCCCTGATTGCCGCTTCCGCCACTCGACATCGCCGGGAGATTCAGGCCCGCCATTCTGGCATCTGAAGCTGAGGCGGTCAGTATTTTGCTGGAAGAAAAAATACCCTTCAACAAGTACCCCTTCCGGACTAAATCGGCAAGATAGTAACCGACCTTTTTCAGCTTTAGCCCTGCTTTGGAAATCTTCAGGTTCATATCAATGCCGTGCCGGATATATCTATAATCCTCATCATCTATATGCCTGGCCAAATCAATCAACTCGGACATTTTCATTTTCTTAAGTATCAGTTTATATGCTTGACCCTTGAACACGGTTCCATGGGGTTTTTTTTCAAAAATTGTTAGACCGTTTTTTTCCAGGCGAACGAGATTGGTGTGGCCGTTTTCAAGCACAGCTCTGGCGGAACCTTTATCGGTTTTGATCGAAACGTCAATGTATAGATCAGTTTTGGACTCATCGTAAATAATTTTTGCTTTTTTTGCCCGAATCAACGCTTTGGCCCGGCGTATCATGTTATCTTTTGTTCCTTGTAAAATCTCCATTTTCAATTCGGGTTTTTTTATTAGTGCTCCGATAACACCGGCAATCAGATTGCCCTTTTCTCCGCCGGTATACGGGATCGTTATCGCCAAACCATTTTTATACACTCCGGGGTCGACGATAATATTTATTGCTTTAATCCGGCCTTCGGTTTCTTTAGCGGCAATGCCGGCGGCATATGCTACCGCGATCGGCTCGGTACATCCTAAGGCAGGAAACACTTCATTTTTTAGAATCTCTTTAAAAAGATTCAATTTAGACATAATGTGTTCCTTAGTGAATGACTTAAAAGGGACAAAATACCATCCAGGGTACTAAAAGTGTCCGTTAATTCTGCAACTGCGCCCCGTCCGGGTTGACCGCTCTATGAACCAGCCACACCACCAGGGCCATGGCTCCGTCTGCAACTCCGGACACAGGTACGGCCCACGGCACTTCGTGGAACAGGGGCATTATGAGCAAAAAAACCAATGCGATCGATTTGGCCGTGATGATCAGACTTATTCCACGGTGTTGGAAGTACTCGATCAGGTAACCGCACACCAGCACCACGTGAAATATACCTACTTGATAGCCGAAAAAAATGGGGCGGATATTCTGGGGCCACCCACCGAACTTAACTGCCCAATCGGGTACGGTGAGGAATATGAGACCAATGATCAGAGTATGTAATGCCACTAGAATGATCAGTAATCGTTCATGGGTAGAGGTGAAACTCATTAGTGTTGTCTCTTTTTCTGTAACTAGTGTCCATCCATAAATGGTCTTTTTGACCACTCTTCCGTCTTTGCAATAGCTATGACGGGACAAGTTGCGTTATGCTCAAAAAATAATCCTCAGAATATTAAACATATGGTTGTGATTATTGACTCAGATATCACAAAATATTGAAAGTTTGAACCAAAGAAAAGGATTTTAAGAAACTGCGGTGACAAATGGACATTTTATCTTGCTTAACTCAAGCGAAAAGGATATAAAAATTCGCATTACTTGGTCGTGAAAACTTGATGATCTCGTAAAAAGTCACGAATTCAACTAAACCTAAGAGCGGCGTAGCCGCGTTTTTATAAAATCGTATTGCGATTTTATTTGCGGGGAAAAAGTAAATGGGGTTACTGTCATCATCTGTTTCCATAACACGTTACAGAGTTGAAGGCGATCTGGAGAAACCGGTTATTGAAACAGTGGCCGCGGCACTTAAAAAAGACTCAATTTCAGAAATAGATGATCATGCTTTAGAACTAACCGCCGGGTGGACTTCATTTGATAATCCATATCAGCCCAGTTTTGAGGGTTCTTCATTTGTTTTGGGGACCTATCTGATTTTTTCACTGCACTCGTCGAGCTCTCCCACCGTAACCCCCGACCGGCCTTCGGCCACGCGGTAGGCGCCGACCCAGTTTCCCCGCTTCTTCTCGAAGGCTTCGACCCATCGCCTCACCTCGACGGCGTGCTCGCCATTCGGATGGCGCTCCAGGTAGCGGACCCCGTAGTGCGCGGCTTGCTTCGCCGCCGGGAGCGAGCGCATCCAGGGCAGCTGGATCAGGCGCACCGGGCTACCGGTGACACTCTCGGCCACGGAGGGCATGTCCATGACCCAGGTGAGCGGCTGCGGGAGCCCCCGATCCGGAACGCCGCGATAGTAGGGGCCTACCAGCACCCACAGGGCGTTGTCGAGCCTGTTGCGCCGGCGCGCGCGCTCGAAGGCGTGATAGGCGTTCTCCTCGGGATCGCGATAGAGCGCGGCGGCGTGGCGCGCCATGTTCGTCTCGGTTCCATCGTCGCCGGCGATTTCTTCGATCAGTTCCC
>JAQBHK010000109.1:0-4090 GCA_032127815.1 Desulfobacterales bacterium | reverse complement strand
ATTTGGGAGACCGTTGGAAATGAATTCATCATCAAGCAGGGGCCCAAGCTGCTGAGCCTGGAGACTTCCTGCCCTAAAGAGTAAACCCCAATTTATCCTTTTATGTTTGCAAAAAATACGTGTTGCTTTTTAAAATAACTATTGCTATGGCGCCCGGGCTCGACTAAAATTTTATTCTAATTGAACGATAAGGGCTTTAGATAACCAGTAAGGGAGACTTAACAAAATGGCAAATATCAAGAAGATCGTGGAGCAACTTGAAAAGTTAGATTCCACCAAAATATTTTTTACAGATCTCAACGGCAGGCTGATGAGCCTGCCGGTCAATCCCGAAAAAATTAAGTTGATAATTAAGAACGGCATTGGCTTTGACGGCAGTTCAGTGGCCGGTTACGCCAGCGTTGAAAACAGTGACAGACTGCTCTTCCCTGATCCGGACAGTTTTAAAGTTGTTAAATTTACAGATGAGAATATGGGCTACTTTGTCGGCCATATCTACGACGAGGAAGGAACAAGGGCCAACGCCGATCCCAGGACGGTACTGGAAAATGTTATTAAAAAGGCGGAATCCGAGTATGGCTTCAGATTTATGGTCGGTCCCGAGCACGAGTTCTTTTTACTGACCGGAGACGAATACAGTGACAAAGTGCATTCCGACAAGGCCGGCTATTTTCGCTCCACACCCCATGACAAAGGTGAACGTGTAAGAAACAGAATCATATCAATCCTTAAAGACTGCGGCATACAATTTGAAAAAGCACACCACGAAGTTACGCCTTCGCAGCATGAAATCAACCTGGAGCCTGTCGATCCCCTGACAGCCGCCGACCGCACCATTCTTTTTAATTACATAACTCAGAAAGCCGCGGTAGAGTTCGGCTACCATGCAACCTTCATGCCCAAGCCCTTTGATGACTATAATCGCAATGCCCTGCATATTCATCTTTCCATGCAAGACCATCAGGGGAAAAACCTGTTCTACGATAAAAACGGCGAGTATAGCCTCAGCAATACCGCCAAGTACTTTATTGCCGGTATTATCAGATACGCCCGGGAAACTTCTATCATCATGGCTTCGACTTTCAATTCATATAAGGCCTATGTACTGGAAAGGGAGGCGCCCATAATCAGAGGCTGGGGATTCAGAAACCGGAGTTCAATGGTGCGGGTGCCCTATTCCAACCTTCCGCAGCACACCAGAATCGAACTGAGAAATCCCGATCCCGCCGGTAACGTCTATCTGCAAATGGCAACCTTCATTGCCATGGGATTGGAAGGCATCAAAGATCAAATCGTCTGCCCGCGCCCTGATACTGGAAGCACCTATCATAAGACTTATCAAAAGCGCGTCTGGGACAACCGGTTCCTGCCCCAATGCATGTTCGAGGCGCTGGTGTGTGCAGAGAAAAGTAAATTTTTAAAAAAGATTCTGGGAGAGCAGATTTACAAAAACTATATGACCCTCAAGATCAAAGACTGGGAGGAGCACAGAGTACATATTACCAATCGGGAACGCAATATATATATGAATATATAAGGAACTAAAAGGAGGCAACCCATGGAAGAGTGGGTCGAACAACTGCAGAACAGTGTCAATACTCTTGACAGACTCAAAGCTGTTATCAATGTCACCCCTGAAGAAGAAAAGGCCGTAAGCCAACTTGAAACCAAATGGGGTACCACCCCGTATTTTGCGTCGCTTATGGATCCCGATGAACCGGACTGCCCCATACGCAGACAGGTAATCCCCTCTTTTAAGGAAAAAGAGAACCGTTACGGTATGCCCAATTATCTTATCTGGAAAGAGAACCGCGACACCGAAGAGATCAGGCCGGACAGCATTGCCAGGCAATACCATGACCGCATTGCCTTTACGGTAACCGATATTTGTGCCAATTACTGCCGCCACTGTTTTCGTAAAGAACTTGTAGTGGATCGCGATCTTAAACTTCGTTTTGATTTTGAAGAAGGCTTGCAGTGGATCAAGGAACACAAGGAAATTCGTGACATTCTAATTACCGGCGGCGACCCCTTTATCCTTTCGGATGACAAGATCGAATACCTTATAACAAAGTTGCGTGAAATCCCGCACGTTGAAATGATCCGGTTCGGAACCCGCACGCCGATTGTGCTGCCACATCGCATTACAGACGGTCTCAAAAAGATCTTGAGCGTATATCACCGAGTTCCCCTTTGGATAAATACCCAGTGCAACCATCCCAAAGAGATTACGGAAAAAACGGCCAGAGCCGTCTACGATCTTCTGGCCTGCGGTGTCAATGTGGGCAACCAGGCTGTTCTGTTGAAAGGGATCAATGATGACGTTGAAACCTTCAGAGAACTCCATCAAAAGCTTTTGGCGGTTAGAATCCGGCCTTACTATGTTTTCTATTGTGAGCCGGCTCCCGGGATTGACCATTTTCGGACCCCGGTTGAAAAAGGAGCCGAGTTGATTCGCGATGCACTGCGCGGCCATACCACGGGTCTGGCCCAGCCTATGTACGTCATCGCCACCAATATCGGCAAGATTCCATTGATGCCGGATTACTACATTGTCGAAAAGACCGCAAAAGAATACAAGCTCAAGAACTACCAGGGAATTTGTACTACTATGCCGAATATCCCGGAATAAATCTAACCCGAATTTCTCATTTAGAAAGGGTGAAGAAAACGGTAGGTAGCGACGTCTATAATTACTGCTGCCAGTACCAGAATGAATATCAGCTGATCGGTGTTAAAGCGACTCATAAAATCACTGTAGACCCGAACATCATGGGTGGCAGGCCTTGTATAAGAGGTATGCGCATCCAAGTATCTCTTATACTGAATCTGGTTGCAAATGGTATGACTACGGAAGAGATAATTAAAGCTTACCCTTACATCGAATCCGAAGATATATTCCAATGTCTCCATTATGCGGCCTGGTTGGCTGAAGATCGCATAGAACTTTTAGCAGAAGGATAGCACCTGGTGAAATTTCTCCTTGATATCGGTAAGTGATAAAAAGATCCGTTGTCATCTCCTCCCTGTTAAAAAATGAAGATTCTGCACCCAAAGGAATTTCCTTTTTAAAAGCCCCGCCTGCGGCGAGAGACAGGCTCGGAAGACGAAGCTTCGGCAATCTTGTCACAAACTGCTGAATATATACAGTCTGTTGGTGACCAGAACCAGCCCCACCAGAATCAGCAGAATACCGGCGACAACATTGACATATTTTAAAACTCGAGTGGCCCGTTTTATAAAAACAAGTAAAAAGTTAATAAAAACGGATATGAGTACAAAAGGCAAAGCCAGTCCGGCAGAGTAAACTCCAAGTAGCAGCATGCCTTGTCCGACCGTTTCCTGGCTGCCGGCCACGATCAGTATCGATCCCAGCAAGGGGCCGATACACGGGCTCCAGCCGGCCCCAAAAGCCATGCCGATAACAAATGTCCCCAAAAAATGTATCGGCTTTTTCTGTATCTGAATCCGTTTTTCAAACTCGAGACTGCGGATACGAGATATACCGGTCAAGTGGATGCCCAGGATAATAATGAAGACGCCGCCGATAATTCTTATCGAGTTTTTATATTTGTAAATAAATCCGCCGAGGTAAGATGCTGAAGCGCCCATCAGAATAAATACAACCGCAAAACCTGACACATAAGATATTGTTGAAAAAATAACTTTCTTTCGGATTTCGATATTACCCTCGGTCAGCTCCTCCAACGAATAACCGGTAATAAAAGTAAAATATGCCGGTATCAGCGGTAAAACACAGGGGGAAAAAAAAGAGAGCAGTCCTGCCAGGAAGGCGGCAGGCAATGAGACAGCTTCGGTTAACATACAATTCCTTAGGGTTTATATAGTCCTGAAAGACCTGGTTCTTTGGCCAGGTCAGAGATATCTGGCTCTGCCTTGGAGTTTTGTGTCTAAAATCACAAATTCTAAGCACCAAATTACAAATAAATCTCAAATTCCAAGTTTCAAATTCCAAACAAGAGCTAAAACTATTTTTTTATTCTTTTGTTTGTTATTTGTATTTTGTTATTTGGGATTTCCCCTTTCGGTCATTGTTATTTGTTTGATATTTGATAGTTGTTATTTGGAA
>JAQBHK010000108.1:0-8258 GCA_032127815.1 Desulfobacterales bacterium | reverse complement strand
TGAGACCCCTTCACCGCCGCCGAGACACAGGGAAGCCATCCCGGTTTTTTTGTCCTGCCTGATCATTTCATGTAAAAGGGTGACAAGTAAGCGGCAGCCGCTGGCCCCGATGGGGTGTCCCAGGGCCACACTGCCGCCGTTTACGTTCACTTTGGCAGGGTCCAGATCAAGTTCTTTTAATACAGCCGCCGTGGAGCCGCTGAAGGCCTCGTTGATTTCAAATAGATCGACGTCATCAATACTGATGCCTTCTTTTTCAAGGCACTTGGGAATGGACCAGATCGGAGCCACCAGAAGATACTTGGGATCCATTCCATAGGTCGCCTGGGCTCCGATGACGGCCATGATGCGGCAGCCCATTTCGACTGCTTTCTCTTTCGACATGACCACTACCGCGGCAGCACCGTCGCTGACAATGGAAGCGTTGCCGGCGGTGCCGACGCCGTCCTTTTTAAAAGCCGGCTTCATTTTTGACAAAACGTCATAGCCGGTTTCCTGGGGACACTCGTCTTCACTGAACAGGACAGGATCACCTTTCCGCTGAGGAACTTCCACAGGCACGATCTCATCTTTGAACCGGCCCGCGCCGATGGCTTCAAGGGTCCGGCGGTAAGACTCGGCGGCAAATTGATCCTGATCTTTGCGGCTGATATTATATCTTTCGCTGCAAAGCTCATTGGACATACCCATATGAAAATCGTTGACAATATCCCAAAGCCCGTCATGCACCATATGATCCTCAAGCTTGCCCGGCCCCATGCGATATCCAAAACGCGCCTTCTCTAAGTAATAGGGCGCCATGCTCATATTTTCCATGCCGCCGGCAACCACAACATCGGCGTCGCCGACCTGAATGGCCTGGGCGGCGAGCATCACTGCTTTTAAGGCCGAACCGCAAACTTTATTGACCGTAATGCACTCCGCGGCCCAGGGCATATCAGCCATCAATGCGGCCTGCCGGGCCGGGTTCTGGCCGTAGCCGCACGGAAGCACCATCCCCATGATGACTTCATTCACCGCTTCCTTTTCGATGCCTGCCCTTTGAACGGCCGCTTCAATCACAACGGCGCCCAGCTTGGTTGCTCCGATGCCGCTCAATGAGCCGTTATAGTTGCCCAGCGGCGTTCGCACCGCACTTACTATGACTGCTTCTTTCATTCTCTTCTCCCTTCGTTTTCCAAAATCTATAAATTTACATGTTACGCCTGTACTGCCCCCCCACATCATACAGCGCCCGGGTAATCTGGCCGAGAGAGCACACCTTGACGGCTTGCATAAGTTCGGCAAATATATTTTCTCCGGACAGGGCAGTCTCCTGGAGACGCTGCAGGGCCGCAGGGGCCGTCTTCGCATGGCGCTTTTTGAAAGCTTCAAGGCGTGCCAACTGCGACTTTTTTTCGACTTCAGTCGCTCGGGCAAGTTCAACACATTCAGACAACTCCTCTAAGTTGGCATCCGGATCACGGAAAATGTTAACACCGACGAGAGGCAACTCTCCGGTATGTTTCAAGTTTTCATAAAAGATCGATTCCTCTTGAATTTTACTGCGCTGATAGCCGGTCTCCATGGCTCCCAGAACACCACCGCGCTCGGTAAGCCGGTCAAACTCCATTAGAACCGCTTCTTCCACCAGCCGGGTCAACTCTTCGACCACAAAGCTTCCCTGATACATGTTTTCATTCCCGGCCAAACCCCACTCGCGGTTAATGATCAGCTGAATCGCCAGAGCTCGCCGTACCGACTCATGGCTCGGGGTGGTAATCGCCTCATCAAAAGCGTTAGTGTGCAGGCTGTTACAGTTGTCATATACGGCGCAAAGGGCCTGAAGCGTGGTACGGATATCATTGAACTGGATGTCCTGGCTGTGCAAAGAGCGTCCTGATGTCTGGATGTGATATTTCAGCATTTGGCTGCGCTCGGAACCTTTGTATTTTTGTTTTAAAGCAATGGCCCAGATGCGTCGGGCGACCCTGCCGATGACCGTATATTCGGGATCCATGCCGTTGGAAAAGAAAAAAGAGAGGTTGGGTGCAAAGCTGTCTATAGACATCCCCCGTGACAGGTAATATTCCACATAGGTAAATCCGTTGGCCAGGGTGAGAGCCAGCTGGGTGATCGGGTTGGCGCCGGCTTCTGCTATGTGGTATCCGGAGATGGAAACCGAATAGAAGTTACGGATGTTGTTTGCAATGAAATACTCCTGGATGTCTCCCATCATTTTCAGAGCAAATTCGATCGAAAAAATACAGGTGTTCTGCCCCTGGTCTTCCTTCAAAATATCGGCCTGAACGGTACCGCGTACACTGGCCAGGGTCTTGCTGCGAATGTCGCCGTACTCCTTTGTGCTTGGGTCGCGCCCGTTTTCGGCTTTGAAGGCGTCGATTTGCTGGTCAATGGCGGTGTTTAAAAACATGGCCAGTATGATGGGTGCCGGGCCGTTGATGGTCATGGAAACCGATGTGCTGGGTGCACACAGTTCAAAACCGTCATACAGAACCTTAACATCATCCAGAGTGCAAATACTGACACCGGAGGTGCCCACTTTACCATAAATGTCGGGACGTCTGTCAGGGTCGCAGCCGTACAGGGTTACAGAATCAAACGCCGTTGACAGACGTTTGGCTGCATAGTCTTCCGACAGCAGCTTGAATCTGCTGTTGGTTCTGGCCGGGTCGCCTTCACCGGCAAACATGCGGGTCGGATCTTCATCTACTCGTCTTAAAGGAAAAACACCGGCGGTAAACGGAAAGCGGCCCGGTACATTTTCTTTGCGCAGCCAGGTGTAAATTTCCCCGGGATCCTTGAACTTGGGGAGCGCGATCTTGGGAATTTTAGTGTTCGAAAGCGATTTAAAATTCAGCGGCACCTTAATTTCCCGATTTCTAACCCGGTAGACAAGTTCGTCCTGGCTGTAAGTCTTTTTAATCGTTTCCCATTCGCCAAGAAGGTGCCTTGTCTCCTGCTCCAATAGACTTTCGGTTTTCCGGATCTTAGCCTTAAGCCGGGCCGTAAGATCGGAGGCATCTTTTTCAAGATCATCACCGCTGACAGCTTCAGCGGTTTCCTGCAAATGCCAGATTTTGCGGACAGCATCCGCCTGTTTTTGGGTACAGCGATGATATTCCCGGACCGTTTCTGCGATTTCCGCAAGGTAACGGACGCGCAGCGGCGGGATAATGATCGTTTTGGATGTGGAAGAGCGTACGCCGGTTCTTGGTAAGCTCGATTCCAAAACAACGTTGCATTTTTCTGCCAGAACATCCAGAACAGCGTGATACAGGGCGGTAACGCCGTCGTCATTGAATTTGGAGGCAATGGTTCCAAAAACAGGCATCTCAGCCGGCAAGCGGTCCCAGTCTTTGCGGTTGCGCTGCACCTGCTTGCGGACATCCCGTACAGCATCTTCGCCTCCTAATTTTTCATACTTGTTGACGACTATCAGATCGGCAAAATCGAGCATGTCTATCTTTTCGAGCTGGGAAGCGGCACCGAACTCGCCGGTCATTACGTAGATCGCCACATCCACCAGATCGACAATGCTGGAATCACCCTGTCCGATACCCGCGGTTTCGGCAATAATAAGGTCAAATCCGGCCGCTGTAACCACATCAACGGCTTCCGCCAACACAAGAGGAATTTCCGTCAGTGAACTGCGGGTCGCCAGACTGCGCATGTACACCCTGGAATTGTCGATGGCATTCATACGTATTCTGTCACCCAAAAGCGCTCCTCCGGTTTTGCGCCGCGAAGGATCACAGCTGATAACTGCCAGGTTAATATCTTTGATATCGTGAAGAATTCGCAAAATCAGCTCATCGGTTACAGACGACTTGCCGGCTCCGCCGGTACCGGTTATGCCAATCACCGGGGTTTTGCGATCTCCAATCTTTTGGTTAAGTTCGGATCTGAGGCGGGCAAGATGCCCATTTTCTTGGGCCTGGGCCTGTTCGACGGCTGTAATAAGGTTGGCAACCAAATATTTGTTATCAAAAGAAAGTTTGTCGAAGTTAAAATTATCCATCCGGACAGTTGAAAAATCCAGCTGTTTAACCATATGATTGATCATGCCATGCAGGCCCATTCTGGCACCGTCTTCGGGGGAATATATCTTGGTTACACCGTAGGCTTCAAGTTCTCTGAGCTCCTCTAACACGATAACTCCGCCGCCGCCGCCGAAAACCTTGATATGCGAGCCGCCGGCTTCTTTCAAAAGATCCACAACGTATTTGAAAAATTCAACATGCCCGCCCTGGTAGCTCGATATGGCCACTCCCTGTACGTCCTCCTGGATAGCGGCGTCAACGATTTCCCGGACCGAGCGGTTATGGCCGAGATGGATAACCTCCACGCCAGTGTCCTGTAAGATTCGGCGCACGATATTTATGGCGGCGTCATGCCCGTCAAAAAGGGCTGTGGCCGTAACGACACGGATATTATGTTTGGGTTTGTATGCTTCAGTTATAACACTCATGCCGCCCCCTATGTTGATTTTGGATTTTGGATCGCGGATTTTGGATTCCGGCATCCATTATCCAGTGATCAGTCATCAGTAAGCAGTATCCAGCAACCAGCAACCAGTATCCAGCAACGAGCAGCGAGCAACAAGAACTCCCGCAACTCGCAACCCGCAACCCGCCCTACTCGGACAGCCCCAGAATAAATCTGGTCTGCAGTTCAATATAATCTTCGATGCTGTAGTGACGCGCCAGAAACCAGCGCCGAAAGGTCCACATATGCCCTAAAACGGAAATATTATGGGCGATAAGTTCAACAGCGCGGTCACTCAGCTGAGGCAAATCGCCGGTTGAAATCAGATGCGCCATAACTTCCACAAAAATTCCAGTGATACAAACCTCGTTTTCAAGGACTTTTTTACGCCATTGAGGCGGCAAAGATCGGGTTTCCTGATAGATCAGCAGAATATGATCGCTCATGCGGTGACAGACCAAAAAATACTCCCGGATCACTTCTCCCAGTGAACTGCGACCGCCGCCGGCGCGGGCCATTGCTTCCGAAACACCAAGCTCAACCTCGGCATGAATTGCATCGCAAACCAGATACAGGATGTCCTCTTTTGAAGAGATATATTCATATAACGAGCCTATGGAAAATCCTGCGGCCGCGGCGATCTGTCGAGTCGTGGTCTTGTGGAATCCATGTTCGATAAATAGTTGAACCGCGGCATCGACAATCTGAAGATGTCGCCGTTTGACAAGCTCGGGATTTTTTATCTGAGTCGGTATATCTTTTGTTCTGTCGAAAGATAACATCCAGACCTCGTTATTGACCTTATATAAATGACCGTCGACCTTTATATACCATGAGATTGCACATAAATTGGGCATCAGGTCGGTCTAGGTTATAAGGTTCCGAGTTCCCGGTTCAGGGTTAAGCGCTACGCGCTTTTTCCTTAACTATTGATTCCATAGGGGTAATACAATGAGACCGCCGACCTCTGAACCTTTGAACCTTTGAACGTTGAACCTTTGAACCCAATTTTTTACGACCACTCAATTCTGATTGAGCGCTCGTTCAATTTTGTTAGCATATTTGGGTTTTTCTTGTCAAGCCATACAATTGCATCGCGATTCCATAGAACCATCCGATTATAAGATCCCGCAAGCTTGCCGTAGCACAGCTAAGACCCCGCCCTAACTGGACTTGCGGAGATTGCATTAAATTGCAATACGATTTTATTTATTGACAGGAACGTCCGGTGCGAGTAACAATCAAAAAATCATGACCGAGCGCTCGCTCAAATTGACAAAGTCAACGATCACATGCATAGCGGGCGGCTGAAATTTTTTTCAAAAGCACGTCAGTACTTTAAGGTTTAATAAATTCTCAGTTAGAAATTCAGTTTAACTATGATATGCTGTCTTTCAAACATTATCTTGTTGCTTGAAACGTAACCGTTCAGAGTTTCAGGGTTCAAAGGTTTACCCGCCCTCCAAAGGCGGATAAACCTTTGGCGGCGCCGTAGACGACCAGGGTTCGGAAATTTGAACCGTTAATTTGTGAGTTCTGAACAGGAGGATTGCCTTGAATTTCGATTTGACAAAAGAACAGGAAATGATTCGCAAAGAGGTGCGAAAATTTGCCCGAAGCGAAATAGCCCCCGTAGCTCTCGAACTTGATGAGAACGAGCAGTTCTCTGTGCAGCTTACCGAAAAAATGGGAGAAATCGGCCTTTTCGGCATGTTTGTTTCCGACAAGTATAAAGGTCAGGGCATGGATTATCTGTCTTACATCATTGCCGTTGAGGAAGTCGCCAGAGTGGACGGTTCCCAGGCCGCAACTATTGCAGCCGGGAATTCGTTGGGCATCGGTCCCATATACTATTTCGGCACCGAAGAGCAGAAACAAAAATATCTTCCCAAGCTTTGTACCGGAAAGGCGCTCTGGGGCTTCGGTCTAACAGAACCCACCGCCGGCAGCGATGCCGGTGGGAGTAGGACCACCGCTGTTCCCGATGGTGACGGCTGGGTGCTGAACGGATCGAAGATTTTCATAACCAATGCGGCTTGTGAACTCTCCCTGGGAGTCACGGTTCAGGCGCTTACCGGGACCCTTGCCAACGGGAAGCCGGAATATACCTGTTTTCTTGTTGAACATGGAATGCCCGGCTTTAAGGCCGTTACCATGCACAAAAAGATGATGTGGCGAGCCTCGGATACCGCCGAGCTCTATTTCGATGATGTTAGAATTCCGCGAGAAAATATCCTTGGCCAAAAAGGGGACGGGTTTCGCCAGATGCTCGCCACCCTTGACGGCGGCAGGCTTTCCATCGCCGCCATGGGAGTCGGCGGTGCCCAGGGAGCTTATGAGGCCGCCCTGAAATATGCTAAAAACAGAGTGCAGTTTGGACAACCCATCAGCAAATTCCAGGCAATAGCTTTCAAGCTGGCCGATTGCGCCGTTGAAATCGAGTGTGCCCGCAACCTCCTTTACAAAGCTTGCTGGCTGAGGGATCAGAAGCGCCCCTTCGGAAAAGAGGCGGCCATGGCAAAGCTCTACGGCTCGGAAGTTATGGGCCGGGTGGCGAATCATGCCGTTCAGATCCACGGCGGATACGGTTTGATGAAGGAATACCATGTGGAGAGATTCTACCGCGATCAGAAACTTCTGGACATCGGCGAAGGGACCTCCGAGGTTCAGCGTATTGTAATATCACGCTATATCGGCTGTTGAAACTGATCGTTGTCGATTGGCGCTTGAAGATTATCAATTTGTAAGCGTTCAGAGGTTCAAGGTTCAAAGGTTCAAAGGTTTAAGGTAACCCTGAACGGGGAACGCTGAACCTATGAACGCTTACAAGTATTTGATTTGAAAATGCTTAAAGCCTAAAAACCTTCGTAAAGAGGCAAATATGAACGACCAAGTTCTTTTGGTAGAAGAAAAAAATGGTGTAGCCGTGCTGACACTGAACCGACCGGAGGTGATGAATTCCTTTAATTTTGCCCTGCTGCATGCCTTGAAGGAGCAAATCGAAGCACTGCAATTTAAGGCCGGCATTCGGGTAGTCATCATTACCGGCTCCGGACAAAAGGCTTTCTGTGCCGGCGCCGATCTAAAGGAACGCACAACCCTGAATGAGGCGCAGGTCAAGGATTTCATATTGACTATCCGAAACCTTTTTACAGCCATAGAATCTTTGAACAAGCCGGTGATTGCAGCCGTCAACGGCATCGCGCTAGGTGGCGGAACAGAACTTGCGCTGGCCTGTGATATCCGCATTGCTGCCACAAATGCTACCATGGGTCTTACCGAAACCCGCTTGGCTATCATCCCCGGCGCCGGCGGAACCCAGAGACTTCCACGGCTCATTGGACGCGGAAAAGCCAAAGAACTGATCTTTACCGGACGCCGTGTGGACGCAAATGAAGCGCTGCAGATCGGCCTTGCAAATCAAGTTTGCAAGCCAGAGGCCCTCATGGACGCATGCCTTAAAATGGCCGCCATGATATGTGAAACCGGTCCCATCGCCATTGAGCAGGCCAAGTACGCCATTAACTGCGGACTTGAGACAGATCTTCACACCGGTCTCGACATTGAATCGAAGGCTTACTGGGTAACTGTCCCCACCGCAGACCGCCTCGAAGGCCTGGCTGCTTTTCAGGAAAAACGCAAACCGGTATATAAGGGGAAGTGATGTGGGTTGCGGGTTGCGGGAGTTATTGTTACTCGTTGCTGGTTACTGGATGCTGGTTACTGGATGCTGGTTACTGGATGCTGGATACATGATGAGTGGGTGAGGA
>JAQBHK010000107.1:0-9013 GCA_032127815.1 Desulfobacterales bacterium | reverse complement strand
ACTAAAAACAGAGCGAAAACGTTTATTTAACCAGATAACCCAAAAGGCCATTCAGGAGGCCGTGGTAAACCTTGTGGCACGCACGGGAACCCGAAAAGTCACCATGGATCAAGTTGCTGCCGAGGCCGGGATGTCCAAGGGATGCCTCTACATCCATTTTCGAAGTAAAAAAGAACTGTTGGAATCCGTAAAAACAGCGAGTTTTAAGCCCCTTGTCGACCAACTCCAGGAAATCCTGAACGGGTCGCTCACGCCGACTCAAAAAATTGAAAGCATTGTGTACCGGTTATTCACCCACTTTGATGAAAATCGGGGCCTCTTTCGCTTTCTTTTGGAAGAACGCGAGATCGCACAATCCCAAGCCATACGACAGAAAAACAGCCGTTATCGTAATTTTGTTGAAAGGATTGCCAATGTGCTGGACGACGGGGTCGCCTCCGGACTTTTCCGTCATATTGACTCCAGAAGAGTGGCGTCCATATTTATCGAAGCCATGATTGCCATGACCGCCCGTCGTCTGCTAGAGGAAAATCCCGGTCCTCCGGATGAAGATGCCCGACTTCTGATCCAAGTGCTTTTTCGGGGTATCGCTTTGATGCACGACTTACCGTAAGAGGAAACCATGGACCATCGAGAAAAAATCCAGACAAAAAATAATCCGTGCTTTTTCCCTGCCGTGTTGTTCGCAGCAGTCTTGACCCTGGCCGGGTGCGCTTCAGATCTCCACAGAGTCTGGAAATCACCGGGGACGGCCCCATCTTCGGCGATATCGTGGATGCCGACGCCCGAAACAATGCCGAAGTCAACCCCCAAGTCAGCCCGAATAACGCTGCCCGAGGATATCCTCAACGCCGGACGGTCCTTAAGTCTTCTGAACATTGTGGACATTGCCCTTCGCAACAATCCTGAAACGGTTGCCGCTTGGGCTCAAGCCCGATCTGCTGCTGCTGCATACGAAAGTAATAAAGGCGCGTATTACCCGCAGCTTGGAGCAACGGCCGGTACAAGTTACATGCGCGACCACAGAGATGACGGCGAGACTTCTTACAGTCAGCGGGATTCTTTAGTGGCTTTGGAACTCAACTGGCTCATCTTCGATTTCGGAGGGCGCGAGGCAACCTTGGACGAAGCCCGGGAAGCCCTCATCGCCGCTGATTGGTCCCATAATACCATCATTCAGAACATCATTTTTGAAGTAGAAAAGGCTTACTACAATTACGTCACCGCCAAAGTCCTGCTCGAAGCCCAACAAGCCACCTACAAGGAGGCTGAAACAAATATGGAGGCCTCAAAGGACCGTCACCATGCCGGCGTCGCCACCATCGCCGATGTGCTTCAGGCAAAGACCGCTCTGGCACAGGCCAAGCTGGTGCTGGACAGCCTTCAGGGACAAATACAAACCACAAGGGGCGCTCTGGCAACGGCCATGGGACTCCCGGCCAATACGCCTTATGACATTGTCATTCCGAAAAAAGAGATCCCTCTCAAGGAAACCCTGGAGAAAGTGGAGGCATATCTTGCTCAGGCTGAGAAACAGCGACCGGATTTGGCAACTGCGCGTGCCCAAGCCAGAAAAGCCGGGGCTCATGTGCGCAAAGTGGATGCACGGGCTTACCCTTCCATTAACGGAACTGCCAATTGGGGTAACACTTACTACGGCGCCACTGCATTGTACAAGGACAATTACAGCGGTGCTTTGCTGTTCAGTGTCCCGCTTTTCACGGGTTTTTCCCAAGGCTATAATGTAGAACAGGCGCGGGCTGATGAGGAGACGGCTCAGGCCCGCCTGAACCGTCTCGAACAACAGGTGGTTCTGGAGGTGTGGACAAGCTATTACAATCTCAAGACCGCCGAACAGCGCGTTAGAACCAGCGAAGATCTGCTCAAGAGTGCTACCGAATCCTACCAGGTGGCCCTGGGGCGTTATAAAGCCGGTGTCGGCAGCATCCTGGACCTTTTGTCGGCACAGAGTGCCCTCGAAGGCGCAAGGGCCCAACGGGTTCAAGCCACTGCCGACTGGTTCGTGTCGCTTGCTGCCTTGGCGCGTGACACAGGAACGTTAACCGTTTCCGGCAGCGATACTCTGGAAAGGGTTCCCATTACAATGGAAAAGGTAAAGAAACCATGACAACCATTTGCCATTTGCCGTTCTTCGGAACAAAACCTTACGGACCGTTTCGTATTTCCATATCCAATCTCCTGACGATTGGGATTGCGGTTCTCATGTTGACAGCCTGTTCCGGGAATGCTGAAAATAGTCACGTACCAAAATCGGCGCCCGTAACGGTCAGCATCGCCCTCAAGAAAGATGTTCCGGTGGTCCTTAAAGCCATCGGAACCGTGGAACCGTATAACACGGTGTCCGTTCGGGCGCGAGTTGCCGGTGAAATCACACGAATTGCTTTCAAAGAGGGACAGGACGTCTCCCAGGGAGACCTGCTTTTCAACATTGATCCCCGACCCTACCAGGCGGCTTTGGAAGGCGCTTTGGCCGACCTCGACCGGGACAACGCCAGACTGAAGAGTGCCAAAGAAGATGTCCGGCGTTATGCCGAATTGGTCAAAAAAGATTATGTGACGTCACAAACATACGATCAAACGGTGGCGAATGCGGATGCGCTCAAGGCCACCGTTGCAGCCGACCAGGCGGCTGTGGATAGTGCCCGGGTCAACCTCGATTACTGTACCGTTAGGGCGCCCATCAACGGTTGTTCGGGGAACCTTTTGGTGAAGCTCGGAAATGTGATCAAGGCCAACGAGCAACCGGTCATCACCATCAATCAGATCATGCCCATATATGTGAGTTTCTCGGTACCCGAAGAATACCTGGCGGATATCCAGCGCTACGCTGCAGACGGAACTCTCGGTGTCGAGGCCGCTCTCCCCAATCGAACGGAACCGAATTTCCGAGGGGAGCTCTCGTTCATTAACAATACGGTGGACGGCTCTACCGGAACGATTCTTTTGAAAGCCACGTTCCCCAACCCTGACAAGGCCCTTTGGCCGGGACAGTTTGTGAATGTCACTCTCAAGCTTGTTACCGGTCGGAGCGCTGTTGTTGTACCGTCCCAAGCCGTACAGCGAGGTCAGCAAGGGGAATATGTTTTTGTGGTCACAGCTGACATGACTGTAGAAGCGCGCACTGTTCAATTGGGACAAGGAATTGACGGAGAGACGGTGGTTCGGAAAGGACTTGAGGCAGGCGAGCGTGTGGTGACGGACGGCCAGCTTCGTCTTTTCCCCGGAGCCAAGGTGGCGTTAATGAATCAACCGGCATCATCAGGGACAAAAAATCCATGAAGGGACTATCCGACATCTTCATTCATCGACCGGTCATGACGACACTGGTCATGTTCGGCATACTTATTTTTGGAATCACCGGCTACCGCCTGCTTCCGGTGAGTGACCTGCCCAACGTGGATTTCCCTACGATTCAGGTGACTGCATCCCTGCCCGGAGCCAGCCCGGAGACCATGGCATCTGCCGTCGCGACGCCTTTGGAAAAACAATTCTCCACCATCGCCGGACTGGATTCCATGACCTCCTCGAACACACTGGGTACAACCCAGATCGTTCTCCAGTTTAATTTGAGCCGGAACATCGACGCAGCGGCCCAGGATGTCCAGGCGGCCATCTCGGTGGCCCAGGGCAATCTTCCGGATGACATGACGAATCCGCCCTCCTTCCAGAAGGTCAATCCGGCAGACAAACCCATCATCTATTTTGCGCTCACATCGCCGACACTGCCCCTCTCCGACCTGGACGAATACGGGCAGACACTTCTGGCACAACGCATCTCCATGGTGGGCGGCGTGGCGCAAGTACTGGTCTACGGTTCCCAGAAGTACGCGGTTCGCATCCGGCTGGATCCCGGCAGGCTGGCAAACAAAGGCATCGGGCTGGACGAAGTGGCACTGGCGGTGCAGCAGGGAAACGTGAACCTGCCCACGGGAACCCTTGATGGGCCGCATGTGGCCTACACCGTCCAGGCCACGGGACAGCTCAAGAATGCCGCCGCATATATGCCCCTGATTGTCGCTTATCGAAACGGGAGCCCCGTTCGCCTTCAGGATTTGGGCGTTGTTCAGGACAGCGTGGAAAACAACAGAACAGCGGCCTGGTACGTAGACGCCACCCACAACGACCGCTCCGTGATTCTGGCGATCCAGAGACAGCCCGGCACCAACACGGTCAAAGTGGCCGGCGAGGTGCGCAGGCTCGTCACCACGCTTCAGAAGCAAATTCCGGCATCTGTTTCGCTGCATATGCTTTATGACCGCTCCGAGCCCATCCGAGACTCGGTCAACGACGTCAAACTCACCCTGCTGCTGGCCCTGATCCTCGTGGTTCTGGTCATCTTTCTCTTTTTGAGAAATGTGTCGGCCACCATCATCCCCAGCCTGGCGCTTCCCATGTCCATCATCGGCACCTTTGCTGTTATGTACTATCTGGGTTACAGCCTCGACAACCTCTCTCTCATGGCGTTGACACTCTCGGTGGGATTTGTGGTGGACGATGCCATTGTCATGCTGGAAAACATTGTGCGTCACATTGAAATGGGGGAAGATACTTTCAGTGCGGCGTTGAAAGGATCCCGCGAGATCGGCTTCACCATCCTTTCCATGACCCTCTCTTTGGCAGCCGTTTTCATCCCGGTCCTGTTCATGGGCGGGATCATTGGTCGGCTTTTCCACGAATTCGCCGTGACCATCGCGGTCGCCATCCTGATTTCGGGCTTTGTCTCCCTGACACTGACCCCCATGCTTTGCAGCCGGTTTCTGAAACCCCCTTCCGAAAAGCGCCGCAGTGCCATTTATGACGCTTCTGAGCGGGTCTTCAAAAAAATGCTCGATATCTACGAAAAGGGACTGAAATGGAGCCTTCATCATCGCCGCTTGGTTATGATCTTTTCAGGCATCATCCTACTGGCAACGGTGTACCTTTTCGTGACCATCCCCAAAGGTTTCATTCCCAGTGAGGACAGATCGGCAATCTTTGCCTTTACCCAGGCTGCGGAAGGTATTTCCATCGATGCCATGCTGGAGCACCAGCAGGCTGTGGCCGCGGTGATCCGACAAGACCCCAACGTGGAAAATTTCTTCTCCACCGCGGGCGCCAGAAGCTCCAGAACCAGCAATACCGGTATCGCCTTCATGCACCTTAAACCCCGCTCCCAGCGGAAGTATTCAGCCGACCAGGTCATTGAGCAGCTCCGGCCCAAACTGGCCAAGATTCCAGGGATCATGTCTTTTTTGCAGAATCTTCCGCCCATTCAAATCGGCGGACGCCTGACCAAAGCCCAGTACCAGGTCACCCTTCAAAGCGCAGACACCGAAGAACTTCATAAATACGCCCAGATTATGGAAGAGAAAATGCACACCCTGGAAGGCTTACAGGACATCGTCAGCGATCTTGAAATAAAGAACCCCCAGGTGACCGTCAACATCGACCGAAACAAGGCCTCCGCCATGGGCGTGACGGCGGAAGCCATCGAGAACACACTTTACTACGCCTATGGTTCCCGGGAGATTTCGACCATATACACCCGGAACAATACCTATCAAGTCATCATGGAGTTGGATACCCACTTTCAGCGTGATCCCTCGGCCCTGTCTCTGCTTTACGTCCGTTCCCGGGACGGACAACTTGTCCCGCTAAAGACCGTGGCGAACATCACCCAGGATTTGGGTCCCCTTTCCATCAACCACACAGGGCAGGCCCCTTCGGTGACATTGTCTTTCAACCTCAATCCCGACTTTCCGTTGAGCAAGGCGATCAGTCTGGTGGAAAACCTGGCCCGTAAAACGCTTCCGGCCGGCATCAGCACGAGTTTCCAGGGAACGGCCGAAGCTTTCCGATCTTCAATCACCGGCCTCGGTCTTCTTCTGCTGATGGCGATACTGGTTATTTACATGGTACTCGGGATCCTTTACGAGAGTTTCATCCATCCGATCACCATACTTTCGGCCCTGCCATTTGCGGGGTTCGGCGCTCTGGTCACACTGCTTCTGTTTCGGATTGATCTCAACATCTATGCCTTTGTGGGCATTATCATGCTGGTGGGACTCGTCAAGAAAAACGGCATTATTATGATCGACTTCGCCCTGGAGGCTGAACGGAAAGGGGGCAAAGGACCGGTGGAGGCCATCCATGAGGCCTGCGTCGTCCGGTTTCGGCCCATCATGATGACCACCATGGCGGCCCTTATGGGGACGCTTCCCATTGCACTGGGCTTTGGTGCAGGTGCCGAATCCCGTCGGCCTTTGGGTCTGGCGGTTGTCGGCGGACTGCTCTTTTCCCAATTCCTGACCCTTGTGGTAACCCCTGTTTTCTATGTTTACATGGACGATCTCCAGTCCTATTTATCGCGGCGATTCAAAAGGCGTAAGAAAGGGCTTTGATTGTTTCTGAAGGTGTTACCAGAAAACCATATATGAGCCGGTACAGATTCATTGAGAACCTATAACAAACGAGCGTGCAAAAAATTGTGATAACTTGCCTTAGCAGATATCATAAGCCGCTGAATTTTATAAGATATGATAATCGTATCACCAGCCCCAATTCAAATTGAATGCCTCAAATGAACATGTCCCCTACACCCCGTTCCAGTTTAGCAGATAACACCACCTCAAAAATAATATTCCTGGGAAAAAATGGTTGTCGGGAGCTCAACTTTTTCCCAATACTTTATTTAAGGTATCATCCAGGTCTTTCATGGTATAAGGCTTGGGCAAAGCTCCTCTGAATCCGTATTGCCTAAAATCTGTCATAACTGGATCATTGGAATAACCGCTGGAAACAATGGCTCTAACTTGAGGGTCTATTTCAAGCAGTTTTTTGATGGTATTGATACCTCCCATCCCTTCTTTGATAGTCAAATCCAGAATGACGGCTTCAAATGGCTTACCGGAATCAATGGCGTTTTTATACAATTCAATCGCTTCAGTACCCTTATTTGCAAAGTCAGGATCATAGCCTAATCGACTTAACATATGTTTAGTGACACTTCTGATATTCTCTTCGTCATCCATTAAAAGAATCCTTCCGGTCCGGATTGCAGATTTTTCCGGCTTAGAGATCTCTTTAAGATTTACCTTTTTGACGTCTTTTTCATGTGCCGGAAGATATAAAGTGAAGGTGGTTCCGATTCCCACCTCAGATTCTACAGTGATGTGACCATCATGTTTGTTGATAATGGAATAGGTTGTTGCAAGTCCCAATCCCATCCCTTTCTGAATTCCCATCTCCTTGGTAGAAAAATAAGGGTCAAAGATTATGGAGAGATGTTCTTCAGGTATCCCGACGCCTTGATCCCGGATGGATATCTTTACATGTTTTCCTTCCGGAAGCGGTAAACCTCGCTCTGCAGCGGTTATAAAATTTTCTGCCGTTACATTAATTGTTCCGCCATCAGGCATGGACTCTACGGCGTTAATAATCATATTGTTGATTGCATGTTCCGTCTGACTTTCATCAAAATCAACAAGCCAGAGATCATGCGGTATGGAAAACTCACTCACTACATTGGAACCCGATATAGAAAAGATAGTTGATTGTTTTATCAGACCTCCAATTGAACCAGTTTTTTTAACCGGTGCCCCACCTTTTGAAAATGTAATCAACTGCGTGGTAAGTTCCTGAGCCCGCAGGGCCGCTTCTTCGGCTTCATTCAGAAACTCAGTAACCCCATATTCAGGTTTGACATCATCTTTTGTCATAGAAATATTACCCATAATAATTGACAAAAGATTGTTGAAATCATGAGCAATACCGCTGGCGAGAATACCAACAGATTCAAGCTTTTTTGTTTTTAGAAGCTCTACTTCCATACGCTTTCGCTCTGAAATGTCTCTGGCAGTTCCTTGAGTACCCACAAAACTATCCGGACTCGGTTTTTCTGTGTTATAAATTCCTTCTGCATTTATTAGAATACTTCCAAAATCTCTTGATTTTGATTCAAAAGGGACCGCAGCAAGATCCTTTGTTAATAATCGAATTTCTAAGGATATTGTCCTTCTGTCACCAGTTCTTCTTTCATTGACTCTGTAGATAGCTTTTTTTTTGTCATCGGGATGAACTAATTCTAAAATGTTCTTTCCAATCAGTTCTTCTGTGGAAAACCCGTATTCTTTCACAGTCTGATTTACGAAAATTATATTTCCTTTAGCGTCAGTTCTGTAAATAATGTCAGGAGCATTATTTACAATTGATTTCAGCTCTTGTTCAGACACCCTAAGCTTACGTTCGCTCTTTAGCAGGGCTTTCTCTGCTTGCCTGCGCTCGGTGATATCGTGGTGTATCGCGAAAAAACCAATGGCGGCACCGTATACATCCTTAACCTGATCACGATGCGATTCAGCCCAGAACAGCGTGCCGTCTTTGCGCCGGTACTGTACCTCAAATGGTTGGCGATCCGAATCGATCCCCACTCGGTAACGCTTACGGCCAATCTCTTCGTAATCTTCCTTGAACGCGTATAAAAACTCGGTGGTTCTGCCCTTGACTTTCTCGAATTCATAACCGAAAATCGCTGTGAAGGCCGGATTGACCATGAGGATACGGTGTTGGGTATCAGCAAATACAACCGCATCCGAAATTGAGTAGAAGATGGCCTGAAATTCAGCTTGGCTTTTAGCCAAAGCCTCCTCGGCCAACTCGCGCACGGCAATTACTTCATTAGCATATAGCGCCATCTCAATGGTCACTTTGAGGTCTTTATCCTGGAACGGTTTAAGGATATAGCCAAAAGGAGTTGTAAGCTTGGCGCGTTCAAGCCTTTTTTCATCAGCGTGGGCAGTAAGGAAAATGACCGGGATGCCGAAGCGAGACCGGATGATTTCAGCAGCGTCAATCCCGTCCATCTCGCCCTTGAGCACAATATCCATCAACACTACATCAGGCTTATTCTCTTTAATCTTTTCAACGACTTCTTCTCCAGAAGCCACTTTTGCAGAAACACCATATCCTAGTTGCTTCATCCGACTTTCTAAGTCCATTGCGATAATCGCATCAT
>JAQBHK010000106.1:0-20850 GCA_032127815.1 Desulfobacterales bacterium | reverse complement strand
TTCTTGAGCCGCTCTTCAAGCCCCAAGTATTTGCGTGGCGCTCCTCCACCAGCGCCTTTGCGTGAACCAATCCGTATCCAGTATCCAGCAATCAGCATTTAACCATTGATTTATTTAACCATTTCATTTAAACTCAAGCAGTTAATTTGCCGCCCCTATCGGGGCGTAACTCTTTTTGATTGAGCCCGTCAGGGCTCATCAACCAGGAACCTTGAACGTTGAACCGCTCAACCCAGGTTACGCATGCAGGGTGCCCCATGGCGCTACAAATAATGAAAGCCCTTCTTTGCTCAAAGATTGCGAAGAAGGGCCTTGTCTTTTATAGCTTCCCGGAAGTCCGACTTGAGGTCACAAATTGTGACCTCAAAAGCGGCAAAATGAGTTTGCATCAAAAGGCGAAAAGGACTAAAATAAATATATCAGCATAATAGAAAACTATTTAGATATTCATGGATGTTCCTTAAATACAAAGGGAAAAAGCCAATGAAACTGCATCAACTGGCCGGAAAGCCCGCCTTAAAATCTATGCTGGACAACATTCCCAGGTTGGTTGCTTCTTACTATACCCTGAAACCATCCGGCCCGGTATCCTTCGGAACCTCAGGGCACAGAGGCTGCTCCACCGAGGGCACGTTTAATGAGATGCATATCGCTGCAACCGCTCAGGCCATTTGCGAATATCGGGCATCAAAGGGAATAACCGGTCCGCTGTACCTGGGTTTCGACACCCATGCGCTTTCCGAACCCGCATTCAGGACAGCTCTGGAAGTTTTTGCCGCCAACCAGGTTAACGTGGTGATCCATGCCAAAGACGAATACACTCCGACTCCGGTCATTTCCTTTTTAATTTTAGAATACAATCAGGGCAAAACCAAAGGCTTTGCAGACGGCGTGGTGATCACGCCCTCTCACAACCCACCCCGGGACGGCGGCTTCAAATACAACCCTCCTCAGGGCGGTCCTGCCGACGTGGAAGTGACCGGCTGGGTCCAGGACCGGGCCAATCAGTTGATGAATTCCGGCGGCTCGCATATCAAAAGGATGGCCTATGAGAAAGCATGTCAGGCCGGAACGACCCGCGCCCAGGATTTCATTACGCCATTCGTTGACGCCCTTGCGCAGGTTATCGATATGGAAATCATTCAAAAGCAGGGCGTCCGGATCGGCGTGGACCCCATGGGTGGTTCCGGTGTGCATTTCTGGGGACCCATTGCCGAAACGTACAACCTGAATATCCAGATTGTTAACACAAATGTCGATCCGACCTTCGGATTTATGCCGCTTGACTCGGACGGTGAAATCAGGATGGACTGCTCCTCTCCCTATGCCATGGCCAACCTGATTGCCATGGCGGACAAATTCGATATCGCCTGGGGAAATGACTCCGATTTTGACAGACATGGTATTGTCTGCCCCGGCGGCCTGATGAACCCGAATCATTACCTGTCAGTGGCCATCTGGTACCTTTTGCAGAACAGACCCGCATGGCCAAAGGATCTGGCAATCGGCAAAACACTGGTCAGCAGCAGTATGATCGACAAGGTCGTCGCCGGGTTGGCAAGAGAACTTTACGAAGTTCCGGTCGGGTTCAAGTGGTTTGTTGACGGCATGCTGGAAGGAACCGTTGCCTTTGGCGGCGAAGAAAGCGCCGGCGCATCATTTTTGCGAAAAGACGGCAGCGTATGGACCACGGATAAAGACGGTTTTTGCATGACGCTTTTGGCAGCCGAGATATTGGCCAAAACAGGCAAAACACCGGATGAAATCTATCGGGACACACTGATTCCCGTATATGGAGAACCGTATTACAAAAGAGTGGACGGACCCATTTCGGACGAACACAAAAAGGTTTTAAAAGACCTGACACCCGACGCCATCAAATCCACCACACTGGCAGGTTTGCCAATTACGGCGGTGATGACAACCGCTCCGGGAAACAACGCCGCCATCGGCGGGGTCAAGGTCGTGATCGCCGACGGTTCCTGGTTTGCCATCCGTGCGTCAGGGACAGAACCCAAGATGAAGCTTTATATCGAAAGCTTTGGCGGAGAAGAACGCTGGCAGCAGATCCACGATGAGGCCATGCCGTTAATATTCGAAGGCTTTGAGGCACGTCCATAAATATATAAATGACTTTCTGAAATCTATTTACGAATCCGTGTACTACGTTGACAAATTTGGAGTTTAAATGACTGCAAACTACTGGTTGATGAAATCAGAACCGAATGCATTTTCGATTACGGACTTGAAAAACAGCCCCGGTCAGACTACCTGCTGGGACGGTGTTCGAAACTATCAGGCTCGTAACTTCATGCGGGATAAAATGCGGATCAAAGATCGCGTTTTGTTTTACCACAGTGTCGTCAAGCCTTCGGTGGTAGGTACGGCAGGAATTGTTAAGGCCGGATATCCGGACTTCACGGCATGGGATCCAAAAAGTAAATACTTTTATCCGACAAGCACGCCCGAAAAACCGATCTGGTATATGGTCGACATCCGTTTTGAGGTGCAATTTGCCGCACCGATTCCTCTGGCCAAGCTGAGGATGGTTCCTGGACTTGAAAACATGATGCTGCTTCGCAAAGGAATGCGCCTTTCAATCCAGCATGTTACCGCTAAAGAATACGATATAATCGTATCGTTGGGAAAATTGGTGACATAGTTGACCAGTTTGAATAGGAATGAAAAGCGGGACGCCCTCCTATCATATGTTCCGATTGATCGGAGGATTCCTTAATGACAGAAAAGCCGATTTATGAAGAATTGGAAGAAGAGGCCCAGGAGATGAAGGAAGAAGCCGATAGACCTAAAAAGCTGGAGGAAATGCTAGCCCCTGAACAAACTATTGTAAACAAACAATATAGTGGTTTCGAAAGAAGAAAATATTCCAGATACAATCTTATTCACCTGCCTAAAAAGGGGGTAAAGTTGATAATCAGAAATAGTGAGTATAAAGTTTTGGATATTTCCCAAGGAGGACTTAGGTGTTCATATGATAATGAAATTGAGTTAGGGACGCAGATTGAAGGAATAATTAAATATTCAGAGGATGAATCCAAAGCAATCGAGGGGAAGGTTGTATGGGCAAAAAACAGAGAAGTCGGTCTGAAATTTAAAAATCATTTACCTTTATTCAAAATATCTTCTTTTCAATACTAAGGCTTTGAAGGTTCAGTATCGAAGCCCAAAATTTACATGATTCCATTCATCTATTGACTCTCGATTTGATCCCCGGTGTACATTCAGGCACCCATCATCAGTTTTGGCAACAAAAACAATTACCAACATCTTGTGCATAGCACTGTAAAAGGCTTCATGATAAATTCGGTTAAAGGTTCACGAAGAAGTCAACGACCACCCGGTACACCTGCATAAGTCTCCGTCTCCAAACGGACTTGGATGTCTAGTGTTAAGATATGGTGAAAAGGGGAAATTTTTCACCGCATTTCCGGCAGGTCGTCATGGCTTACTTCAATTTAGGTTCAACATTCATTTTTTTTTGCGACGATCTTGAATGAATACATAAATAAGATATGCCAGTCCCAATAAACTAGTAATTTTCACAATAGCCAATTCGCCAAATAGTTCCATCATATTATTAACACCTCACAGTTGATCTGATTTAAATCAATTTATGGCACTATAATAGTTGTGCATATCATACAGGTCAAGTCTTGGCAATTTATCATAACTTTGACCGCTTTTAACGTATAGACGAGATTTAAGCGATCTTTAATATAGGAAGCGAAATAGAGGGCTAAAAAATGGTTTGTGGATTTTACTTTTCTGTGGAAGTAGGTTTTTTATATGGCTGACTGGTACCTTTTTTGAAAACAACTTGTCGCAGAATCCTGTCAGGTGTGAAAAAGAGTGCGAGAGTGTCGTAGTTCGCGCGGCCCCCTGAAGCTGAAATCTTGATACTTGTTCCCCAGGCGTCAAACAAAGGAAGGCCCACAGAGAACCTTTTTTGCCGCATCACGGTCTTCTGATAGAGTAAAAGATCTTGGCCCTCGAGTTCGGTCAGCATGCTTGGAGCACCAAGCAGCGCAAGTGTATCCTTCAGGGTTGTCGTACCCACCTGTAAATCATCGACCGGCGCTGCAACTTCGGTTCCTTCCAAACTTCTAACAATCTGGTAGGATACACAGCCCCCCAAAACCTGACCTGCAAGCAGTATCGGCATAGCAATAACAAGCACCTTAAAAATTGCATGCCAAATATTGAAGCCCCTGCAGCAAGCTGCGGGGTTAGCACTCGCTGTGCAGTTCAAAAAAAAATTAAAACGGGAATCCATAGGAAGAATCGTGCGTGTTAAGGCTAACGCCGTAGTGAGTCAATATATCATTGTTGTCAAAGAAGAATATGATTCGATCAGACTGTTTGTCATAGTTGCCCAGGCTCACAATCAGCAGCCAAACCGCTGTCCCTTTGGCTACGGAGCGCGTGTAGATGTAGGCATTGCCATTAGACATCTTTACTACTTGAGCCGGGGTCCCAAAGAGCGTGCATACCTCTGTCGCCGTTGTCTGCCCGTTGACGAGTTTTTCAAGTCCTCCGGTATCCAACGGTTGGTACTCCTGATTTTTCCCAAAACCAAAACAACCGTTTACAAAGGTTAAAATCAAAAGAACAATTAATTTGTCGCTTATTGACTTCAAATAGTTCTCTCCAGACGTAGAGCCGGTTACGGATGAAGACTCGCTAGTTTTTCACCGGCCAGTTGTGCAGCTTCGCTGTCAGGAGCAGTTGAGACGGCTTTTTGCCAGTACTCTTTCGCTTTTTCCTGGTTAGCGGATAATTCGTCGTAGACCTTGCCGATCTTATGATACATCATGGCCTGAAAGTTTTTGTCTTGACTTTTTTGCGCAGCAGTTTCATAGGCACCTGTTGCGATTTTATCCAATTTATACCACTGGCGTTTCCATTCCTTGATCTTGGTACCGTAAGTATAATTCATATCGCCTTGCAGTACATAGACTTCTATGTAGTTTGGATTGTAGTAAACGGCCTTTTCAAAAGACTTATTAACTTTGCGCATCTTGTCCGCCACAAAATAAGTCTTGGCATAGTAAAGAAAAACTTCCGCAGATGTCGGGTATCGGGCATAAATAGATTTGAGTTTTATGAAGGTATCTTTAATTTTGACTTCCCATTTAGGATCGCCGGAGGCCTTCATTTGTTTTGTATCTTCAAGCATCGGATCTATTTCAGCCAGTTCGTATATAGCGCCGGGCGGCTTATCTTGAAAAACAGGCTGCTTGTATCTGCCAACAGGTGATATGGACTCCATAACGCTTTTCACCATTTGACCATATCCTATAGCATTGGGAGAATTTTCCTTTAAGATTTTTGCTGTAGCCATTTTATCGGTGATGCTGCTGACTTCGATTTTGCCGGTCTCTATCTTTTCTACATCCAATACTTCTCCGGTTCGAGGGTGTTTTATTATTTTACCTTCTTTGAATACGACAAACTTCATCCCGCGTTTTGCGCCGGCAAGTTTGCCGAGGTCTATGGTAACATTATCTTCATGCCGTTTAACGACATACCCCTCTAAAGGGAAATCTTTAATTATTTTTTCAGCCATTTGAACGACTAGATCTTCTAGTTTCATGGCCGTTGTACTTTTAACGCTTTCAGCGGTAATAATGGAAGCACTTTCAACATCTATAATTCTGGCATTTACTTCCATAACATTTTGAAACTTCATTACTGAGCCTGAAATGATCACTTTGACACCGAGCAATTTTCCCAGTTGAGTGGCACTGTTTTCGGCTACAACTCCGGCCATAACGAGTTTCTGCTCATCCAGGATTTTTCGCAAAAGTCTGCGCTCTACCACTTCGAACCGGCCTTCCTTAACAAGCGCTGTAATTAGCCATTCGGCGACGATCTTCCCCATATCAACGGTCTCATGACCTTGTCCCTGAAGTTGAAAATCAAGAACAGCAAGCTTGGTCTTTTGAAATTCCGCTCCTGCAGCCGAAGTCATTAAAATAATGCAGGTAAAAATCAATAATAACAGGGCTATCAATCTTTTCATTTTATATCCCCTTATTTGTTCTGGTACACTAATTGAACGATAACGACGAATTGAGTGTTAACTCGGTTGTAGCTATTCAAATTGAATAACGACTCTGCTTCCGGCTACGTCCGTTACCAATAGTTTTTTACCTTGAACGGTTGTCCCGTCTACTGTTTCGCTGAAAGAATCTGCGGTTCCTTTAAATTGAACCGAAAGCTGCAGTTTCCCGCCGCCAAAGCTGCGCTTGCTTACTGAAACGACATCTGATTTTTCTGCAATCGCATTCCTGACAGCCTTCTGCATTTTGAAATTTCTCACGTTTTCAATCGTCACGTCCAGGTTAATTCCATTATTTGTAATATCCTGGAATGATGAGACTATTTTTTCAAAAAGCTCCCTGTCCATCAGTTTTTTGGCTGCTTTTTCCGCGGCTTGGGCCATGGCTATCTCTTCCGAGACATGCACGGCAGCACTGGTTGCCGACTTAGAGGCAATAATCGCGGCGGTTGAACAGTTGACGACCTTTGCAGTAATATTTGCCTGTCCGGATTTCATTCCGGTATCGCCAAGCAGGTCGCTTTTCATAAGCCCCTTTGAAACTTTGCCGACCAGGGCATACTCGGCACCGTTCAATGCACCGATTTGAGCTGCGGCCGCAGGATCGCCTTCGGTAGCCCGCTTGATGAGTTCCTGCTCGCTATGCATAAGCGCGGCCACTGCCGCAGCATCAACAAGTTTAAACTCTTTGTCAGTCAGGTAATCGATAATTGCGGTTTCGGCGGCATTGCCTCCTTCTTCTTTGATAACAACCATCATACGCGGCTTATCCATGGATTCGAGCAGGATCTTTAGGGCGGCAAGGTCTGACTTTATGCTTGCTAAAGAGACGACGGCCTGTATCTTTATATGGAAATTGCCATCCGACTCCTTATTTTCCTGAAGGATTTTGTATTTTTTGACTGAACCGGTTGTTTTAGAAAGAATCACATCTTTCTGAACCTCGAAATTTTTTACTTCGGTTTGAGAAATGAGTACGATTCCGATGCCTTCTTCAACAGCGCTGCGTTTAGCTTGAAGCAGCGCCGCTTTTGTGGATGTTCCGTAACCTTCAGCTTCAACGGTGATATCACCTTCAGGCGCTTTGGCATAAAGCGGTACAGCGAAGATGAGTAGGATTGAAATAAGTAGTGCGACGACCGATTTCATGGTGTCTCCTTTCCGAAGGATGTCTTTACTATCTATAGTTGAATTCGTGCTATTTTACGAGAGCATCAAAGTTTTACATGACAAGATTAATCAGTATAAAAAAACAACGCAAAGATGTCACCTAAAATCTTTAATTGCCGAATTCGCCCTGCATATTAGGCCAAAACATTGAAGCAGTTTTAGGTATCAATCGGAAGCGAGTATCAGGGTCCCCTTGGCAATGGGGCGATTTAACACATTAGCCGCGACCTCGAAAAGGAACATTTTGCCGTAGGTTTTCTTGAGGGTTGCCGTCAGCCGGATTGTTTCCTTGGGTTTAGCGGGCGTGACAAACTTAATGGTTAAATTTGCAAGCGAAAGGTCTGCATGTTCCCGGCCCTGGGTTTTGAAAGTCAAGCCCAACAGAAGCCCGCTTGTTTGTGCCAAAGCTTCTGACACAATGACGCCCGGCACAATCGGTTTGCCGGGAAAATGGCCGGAGAAAAACCATTCATCAGGAGAAAGGTCTTTTTCGGCAACGATATTTTCCCCGCAATTTATTTTTAACACCCTGTCTACAAACAGAAAAGGGCTGCGATGGGGCAGAATCTCCTTTATTACTGCAATGTCATAGGGCAGCTGGTCGGTCATTATCATATTACCGTTGTGTTTGTTGAGGGGTTAGGTGTTTATTTGGTCCTGAAAAACCTGGTTCCTATGGGCCAGGTTTCTTTATCCTTTTGAGCCTCTTAACAACCATGTCGAATCTATCCGCCGTGGCAGTATTCATGATTTCAATTTTTCTGTCGATCCATTTTACGGTTCTGAAGATAATAGCACCAGGACCAACTTCGAGGAATAGTCTGTTACTGTTATTGTCCATTTTTTTAATCAAATCAACCCATAATACCGGACTGCTCAGCTGCATAGCCATTACATTTATTAAATCTTTCTTATTTGTGACCCGGTTTAAAGAATGGTAAGATACCACCGGGACCTGCGCATTTTTGATACCATCTGTTTTTATTTCTCGCAAAAAACGCTCACTGCTTTTTTCCATAAATCCGGAATGGTAGGCCGTTGCCACAGACAACGGGTACACGTCTAAGGCACCTTCCTTCAGAGAAAGCTCCATGGCCGCGTTGATCGATGATCTGATACCGGAAATGACAATCTGACGCGGGGTATTTGCAATTGCGACTGCAACATCGCCAACCTGTTGGCAGATACCTTGCACTTTCTCAAACGACAGTCCGAAAATCACGGCCATGCCGCCGTCTATTTTGCTACCTTCTTCCAGCAGGATTTCACCGGCTTGTTTTACGAGGTTAAGGCCATAGGAAAATTCAAAGCATCCCGCTGCAAAAGCCGCCGCGTAGAAACCGGAGCTATAGCCTGAAACTATATCGGGAAAGATATTATTGGCCTTCAGTATGGCGGTCAAAATACAGCTTACCGTGTAAACAGTCAGTTGCGCGTTCAAATCACGGTCAAGCTCCTCTTGAGAGCCCTTGAAACAAAGCGAGCTTAACGGAAAAGCTAAAACCCGGTCGGCCTGCTCAAATATTTGGCGGGCAACGGGATAGTTTTGGTATAAGTCAAAACCCATGCCCACTTGCTGCGCCCCTTGCCCCGGATACAAAAAAGCTACTGTATTATCCATGAACACCCCTTATTTCTCGTCATCGCTTTTGTCCGGCAACGGTATTGAAAAAATCCCGGGCGGCAAAGGTTGATTGATGGAATCAAATTGCAACCATAAAGTGGATTGGTCTCCTTTGACTTCCGTTAAAAAAATTCTTTCAGGAAGCCAGGTTTCCGGGTTCACCAAGACTTCTATGCGCTCGATATGTTTGGATACGGCCTTTTGTTTCGGCAGCATGTTGAGATAATAGCCATCTGATTCTTGGTTTGTGGAAAGCTTAATCTCATACTGTTTTTTTAACGCTTCACCCGTCTGGCCGATGCCGAAATATTTTTTGATTATATTTTCAGTAGTTCCAATATATCTTTTTTCTGCCTTTGATCTTTCCGGATAATATATTAGAAGGGTGTTTTTTTTAAAAAGGATCAGCAGGGGCGAAGGGCTGGTAACTTTCATGAGCAGCTTGCCTGAAGAATCAAAATAGATCATACCTTCGGAATACAAAGGCTCACGCAGCAAGTGCGTCTTTCTGGTTTGTCTGAATTTTGCCGTAAAGGTCTTAAGGTTTTTTTCCTTCTCCTTGATATTTTTGATCACTCGGTTCAGTTCTTGATCAGGCTTGGAATTATTTTCAAAAGAAAATGCCTGCAAAGGGCAGAAAAACAGGGATAGAACTATGGATAAATTTACACAGTATTGCTTCAAAAGCTTCATTTTAGGGCCTTAAAGTTTTTTTCCATGCCTGTCTGAAACCGTAATTTTGTATACTGAAAAAAAGGCCGCTGCGGCTGAAAGGGAAAAGCCTTTTAAAGATAGACCCGTATCCGTATAGTCTCTTGTAAGCCCAGTTGAATCCCTCTTGCAACTGCTCCGGGGTCATTTTTTGGGGTTGATACACCACATGATTCATATCATATTTTCCCCAGTCGGTATGCAGTATCCTGTTTTCCTTTAGCATGGTTTGATAGACGCGCGTCCCCGGAAAAGGAGTCAGGATCGAAAAAATCACCGCTTCAAGATGCATTCTTTCAACAAAACGCAGCACATCCGAAAATACCGACCCATCATCGTAATCCGTTCCAAAAATAAACGAGCCTTGGATTCCGATGCCGTAGTCATGAATCTTCTGGATGGCTTCTTTATATTCAGCCACACGGTTAATTGATTTTCCCATGGCTTTTATAGTTTCCTGAGACAAGGACTCAAAACCGATAAAAAGCCCTTTGCAGCCGCTTTGTTGCGCCAGATCTAACAGCTCCGTATCTTTTACGATGCTCAGTGAGGATTGGCTGAACCATTTGACTTTTAAAGGGATAAGAGCCCTGAAAAGGTTTTTGGCGTATTTAGGGGATCCCACTATATTGTCATCAACAAAGAACAGAAAACCGGGCTCCATGCGGCTGATCTCGCTGATAATTTCCTCTACCGGCCGCATGCGGTAAGATCGGCCGTAAAAGGTTGTAACTGAACAAAAATCACAATCAAAGGGGCAGCCCCGGGTTGTCTGTATGGTGTTTACAAAAAAATAAGCCTTGCGATTCAGAAGATCTCTCCGGGGCATTCTAAGGCCGTCGAGACTGAACAAATTTGCAGATGTATAAAACGGTTTCAAATCCCCTTGTTTAAAATCATCCAGGAGCTGAGGCCACACTTCCTCTGCTTCTCCCGAGACGACGGCATCGGCATAAATCTTGGCTTCAGCATTCATCATGGTGGGATGCATGCCGCCCAACACAACCGGCACTCCCTTTTCCCTGAACAAAGTTGCAATTTCATATCCTCTTGTGGCCAGGGGAGTCATTATGGAAATTGCGGCCAGATCCGGCCGCAAAGAAAAGTTAATGGCTTCAACATTCTCATCTATTATGGATATTTCCCAGTCGTCGCCTGCCAGGGCCGCCAGATTTGTCAAAGCCAGGTAAGGGAAGCGAAAATATATTTGCCCCCAAATGCTGTTTTCAGGCCACTTGGGGGCTATCAACAGGAGTTTCATCATGCCGTCTTTTGAGTAAGGGAGCCTGCGAGGGGATCAGGACAATACCATTGGTCAGGATAACTACGAATATATTTTTCAAATATCCGTGCGGTCATCGCCAGGTTTTTTGCAATAACTTCACCACGCGCCCCTTCGAAAATAACCGGTATGGCCTTCTCAAGCACACCGAAATATCTTCCATCTGCTTGTTTTAAAACAAAAGCGGGGATCAGGGCTGCTCCTGAATTCATGGCCAGCACAACCGGTCCAATCGGAAGGTTCAAATGTTTGCCCAAAAAGCTGACCTGACAGCCGGTACCGAAATAATCACGATCTCCGTTCATAGCCACTATTCTGTTTTTACGCAGATGGCCCATGATTTCGATCACTGAAAAAGGTGATTGGTCGGCTTCAATTACCCTGATGCCTTTATCCTGCCTAAGTCGGTTGACCAGCGCATTTGTGGCCGCCGTGTTATGCGCAATTACAACCACGGTCAGAGGGTAATTTAACATCCGCAGCATGCTCCCGCCGATTTCCCAATTGCCGACATGGGCCGACAGCAAAATAGCACCTTTCCCTTTAGCCAGTGCACTTTGCAGAATTTCTTCACCTTTGATATCAGCAAAATATTTTTTAATTTTTTCAGGTGGGAGTTGCGGCAATAGAAAAAAATCGACCATATAGCGGCCATAGTTTAAAAAAACCTGCCGAACTGTTCTTCTGACAGTGGGGTCGCAAACAGGTCTATCCAAGGCTGTGGAAAGATTGATTGCCAGGCCCTCACGGTCCTTTTTTGAAAAAACATAGATGATCAGAGCCACCACTTTTGCCAACCAGTGAGAAAGGTTGACGGGCAGGTAATTAGCAACAAAAAAGGTTGCATAATACGAAGCCGGACTATCAAGAATGTGTCTGCGCATTTATTTTTTCCCCATTCACAAGGTTTTTAATCTTTGCCTTTCATGCGATCAGTTTTAGCATCATGATGATTTGCGGTTTAAGGTTTAAGGTTCAAAGGTTCAAAGGTTCAGGGTTCAGAGATTTAGAGGTTAACCCAGAACGGTGAACGCAGAACGCCGAACCCTGAACGGTGAACCCAGAACGCAGAACGCAGAACCGATCAGCTTAGGACTAAATTAGTTTACCATACTCCAAATCAAGGTTTTTTTCGATGGCCGCTTTTATTTTTTCCATTAATTCATCTTGATTGTTTTCATCATATCCGCTGGGGTCAATCACATCGCCGACAACGATTTCAATCTTACCGGGCATCAGCGCTAAGGTGTTTTTAGGGAGTACAAACCGGCTTCCGTTTACGGTAACCGGCAAAATGGGAATCCCAGACTTGAGGGCCATAATCGCCCCACCCATCCGAAATTTCAGCAGATGTCCGTCTTCACTTCTTGTTCCCTCAGGGAAAATAATGACAGAGGTTCCCTTTTTAATCTTTCTGGAAGCTGTTTCGAGGCTGATAGATGCTCCCTCCCGGTTTTTTCTATCAATATAGACATGTCCTATTCTTTCAAGGGTATAGCCAAAGATTGGCATTTTCCTAATCTCCGCTTTGACTATCCAGCGGAGTTGAAGGGGAATTTTGCCGATCAGGGCCCAAACATCGAACAGGCTTTGATGATTTGACATGACAATGTAGGTAAGGTTTTTGTCAATTTTTTCCTTACCTTTTATCGTTAACCGTGTCCCTGAGATAAAAATATTAAGCAGAGACCAGAACTTGCCGACATAGTGAGCTAAATTTCCTTTGCGCTCGAATTGAGAGATGAATATAGCGATTAGACATGCCACAATTGTATTAAATATCAAGAAGATAAGGTAAAAAGGGCGTGTCAAAGGATACAAGATCCAATAAAAAAAAATCTTCAAAATGCGAACTCCTTATACCCTGTGCCTGGCAAATTTGACTTTGGTTAATTAGTATCGGCTGGGGCTTCAACAATTCAATAATAAATCTTTACAGCGCATGTTTATTGTGGATAAATTAACAGGTTCGTACTTATCGGTACCGAATAACGAATTTATTGAAGCAATTTACAGCCAATTAGATAATAAAGTCAAATGTCAAATCCAATGTACCAGATACCTTGCTTGCTTATTAAAATTAAAAATCAAATATTGCGTGGATTTTTTTTTAAAGCTCCCTGCAGCCCCGCTGGGCGGGATTTCCGCTACGCTCCATCAAGCTTCTTGCCGGGAATCTTAGACTGTAAGGAATTCTGTCTGTTTTTCGATTCGCTCGCTAACCCCGCAGCCCCGCTGAGCGGGATTTCCGCTACGCTCCATCAAGCTTCTTGCGGGGAATGCACTCGCTGTGCAGTTCAAAACAGTTTGAGGGGCATTTATCTTTGGTTAGCTGTTTTCGTGGCATTAACCGGGTGTGTTCACCTTACGAACCAGAAGACGGCTAAGGGGTTAAAGCCACATCCAAAGCCCAAGATAATTGTTGTTATTCTGGATGCGCTGCAGCGTAAAACCTTAATGGAATCGCTCGATTCCCTGCCAAATTTAAAAGAAATCATCAAAGGGCGTCAAAACGATTATCCTTTTATATATTTTGAGAATGTTCTTGTATCCATACCTTCGTCGTCAAAACCATCGAACACTACCCTTTTGACCGGCGTATATCCTGACAAGCACGGTGTTCCGTCAACGATATGGTTCGACAGAAAGGATCAAAAGATCAAGACACTGAATTCAATTACTCAACACCGCATTACCGATATTCTGCATGAAACCAAAACCGATACCATTTTCGATTATGCCCGCAGGGCCGAAATAACAACAATGGCTGTGGCGACCCAGGTAGCCAAAGGGGTTGACAGCCGGGACTGGATTCAACAAAGTGTTCATCTTTGGGGCCAGGCCTTTTGCCTTAATCTCCTGCAGGACTTCAACCCGATTCCGGACGGTGCTCATCTTGACAGAGGTACGACTGTCGGTCTTTTAAAAGGTCATATGTACTCTTTGAGCGATGGATTGGAAGGTAAACTGCGAACAAACGGGGATATCCCCGACCTAACGGTTGTTCATTTTGTCGGTATGGACATTTTTACACATTATCCCCGGCGGTTTATGATGCAAGCAAACTGGTCCCTGAAAGATATCCAAAAGTGGTATCTGCAAAAGGTTCTTGACCCTGAGTTAGGAAAAATCAAGACCTTTTTAATAAAACATCAATTATACGATAATACGATTTTTTTCTTTGCTTCTGACCATGGACAGTCCCGCATCAGAAAACATATTGATGAAAAGAATTTTGAGAAAAACATATCGAATTATTTTAAAGTCATGGGGCGGCCTTACCTCAGGGATCAAGCTGAAATTATTATTATGCCGGGTGCCGGCACCAAAACCCTATACGTAAAAAATCGATCAAATTCCGGATGGATGACTCCCCCCCGCTTGCTGGAAGATGTAAAACCGGTTGTCGATGCCGCAATTGATACCAAGCCGATGAGCGAGCATTTAAATGCCCTGCTTGTGGCTCAATACCCGGGTGAAAGAGATGAGTTTCCTCCCCAAACCGGCAATTCAGATGAGATAGATCCTTTCTGGTTTTTTAATCTAAGCGATTATCGCCGGTCAGACCGCCAAAATCATGATTTTTTGGACGCTTTAGAGCCATTATCAAAATTAGATGCTTTGGTGGGAAATAATCTTAAAGCCGCTTATATGTATCGGCGCGATTTTGTGCGCCAAAACATACCGGATATTATCCTGATCAATCAGCCGGGCTCTTTTTTCACACCTGATAGAGGAAAATACACTCACCATGGAAGTATTTATCCGGAGAGTGCCTATGTTTCATTCATGGTTTCAGGCCCGGCGATTCACAGGTTTTCAGATGCACCGCAAACAATTGCCCGGCAAATCGATAGCGTAGATCTGGTGCCCATGGTCGCCCATTTGGCGGGTATCAAAATCGACAGACCCGTTGATGGAATTAACCGGCTGTCAGAGGAGCAATGAAGGTAACAACTCAAAGGCTTTGTTGCTCGCAGAGAGTAAAATTAATATCTTGGGCACTTTCTTTTTTCTTTTTAATGGGCTGCTCCACCCAATACATCGTCACTGCAGATAAATACGCACAATATGCAGGAGAGATCAACCAGCACACCCGTTTGATCCGGGCCGAAAGAAGCCGGATATTCCGGATGCTGACCCATGAAGATACATTCAAGGCCATATGCCCCCAGGGTACTGTTGTTACACATGAACCCCCGCTGCCTTACCAGGTAGGGACTAACGTTAATACATTTATCGATCACATATTTAAACTGAAATGGCGTTCACAGGTGGTGGCATTGATTGAAAACGAGAAAATACAACTCCAATTCCTGGATGGTTTTTTTGCCGGAGGAACTGAAATCTGGGAGCTTGAAACTGAAGATGGATTTACCAGGGCAACGCATACCATTGTTATCAGATCCCAGGGCTTTATCAAAAAACTGATATGGAGTTTGAAAGTCAGACGCAAACACGACCGGATGGTGGAAGCTCTGCTTGATAATCTCAAGGGCAGGGCGGAAACAGAATAAATTATGAAAAAACCGAATCCTTGTATCCTTTGTAATACTTTGGAATTTAGTCCTGTCCATCGCAAAGATCAGTGGCAATACCTTTGCTGCCGCAACTGCAAGCTGGTATCTATTCACCCTCGGCCCACGGTCCAAATGTTAATGGAATATTACCGGGATTATTTGCCTGACCGGCCTGCGGACATCAACAAATGGGAAGCAATGATACAACCGGTGGTAGCTGACTCTGCCGAACTGATCGCTTCGCGGTCAATAACCGGCGGCAAAAAAATACTGGATGTCGGTTGCGGATATGGCTTTTTGTTAAATGAAATGCAGTCCCGCGGATGGGATGTTAAAGGCCTTGAAGTTTCCAAAACGGGCCGAGATTACACTCGCAGCAAATGGAGTTTCCAGGTCTATTCCCAGCCGCTGGAAACGCTGGAGCTTCCTGAAAACACTTTTGATGTTGTGACGCTTTTATATGTCATCGAGCATGTATTTGACCCTTTGAAGCTATTACTTAAGATAAACCGTATCCTCAAACCGGGCGGCCTTGTTTTGCTTCGATGGCCGCATACTACACCGGTGGTCCGGATTTTGGGCCCTTTGTCCTCCAAGCTGGATTTATACCATACCCCTTATCACCTGTACGATTTCTCACCAAAAACCATTGAAAGGATTTTGTTTAAAACCGGCTTTGAGTCGGTGGAAACCTTGATTGGAGGCCATACACTCCCTTCCGGCCGGCTGAACCGCTGGTCCTCGAGGATCTTTGGGCACTTAGCCCAACTCTTATTTTCCCTTTTGGGTGGGAAGGTTTTACTTCCAGGGGTCAGTAAAACTACAATAGCATTGAAACCCTAAGGGGCCGATAGCACTCCCCACACAAGTCCCCGTCTCCAAACGGACTTGGATGTTTAGCATTACGAATGGTGCAAAAGGGAAATTTTTAACCGCATTTCCGGCAGGTTGTCATGGCTTACCTTAACATTCATTTCTTGTTACGAAATCACAATAGTTGTGCATATATTCCAGATCAGGATATTGCAATTTGCCCGCGCTTTGAGCGCGAGACAACTGCAAAGATAGCAGGAAGCACGGTAATAGAAGCAATCATACAGGCACTGATGCCTATGATGGCTACATAACCCATGCTTTTAAGCCCCGGATAGTGGGACAAAATAATTGACCCGAACCCCAAAATAGTCGTCAGAGATGTTAAAATAACGGCCCGGCCGGTTTGAAACATACCTTCTGAAATGTTGCCATGATCTGATTGGCAGAATGTGTTGGTAAAGTGAACTCCGTCATCAATACCGATTCCGACGATCATAGGAATTACGATCAGGTTGAGAAAATTAAAATCCAAGCCCAATATGGACATGATACCAACCAGTGAGGCTAAGCCGATTAAAAGGGGTGTTATCGCCAGAAGCACCAGCTTCAGACTGCGATAATAAATTATTAGAACCGCAACAATACTGAGGCTTGCAAACAACAGGGATGACTTTAAGTTGTTAATGATAAGATCCTTTAAATCTCCGGTGAGCAAGTTGGGGCCGGTCAAAAGATAGCTGTTTTCCTTGATCCCTTTCTCTTCCAGAGTACGGGTGATCATCTCTTTAAATTGAAAGGTTTCCGAGCGGGACCAAAGATCTTTATTAGGGATGATATAAGTAACGGTCTTATACGCGTTGTCTTTTCTAATAACAAATAGTTTTATAAATTTTTCCAGCTCTTTATCCTGCAAACTTGTAGGCAAAAGGAGTTTGTTCTCAGAAAGAGCCCTTGACAGGCTTTCAAAATACTCATCATATAAGTCAAGAACCTCGAAACCATTTTCTTGAAGGGCCTTGTGGAAGGTCTTTTTAATTCGTTTGATATCAAAAATGTCAGCATGCCGGCGGATGAACTCCATATTGTTTTTTTGCCGGCTGGGCGCAGGAAAGTAGCTGCTGATTGATCTGATTCCGGCAATCATACCCGATTTTTTCAGCTCATCCAGTGACGAATATATTGATGCACCGGTTTCCATAGCATCTGCCTCTGTGTCTCCTTCGGCAACTAAAAGAATTGTCGCCGTTGAACCTCCAAGCCAATCTGTTATCTTGTCCTGCAGGCGCAAAACTTTACTGTCGACCGGTCGAAAATTTTTCAAGTTGTCATCAAAACGAAGGCCGGTCCCTGAGATGATTGGCAAGACAACGATTACGGCGGCAGCCACGAGAACGATCCGCGGATATTTTTCGACTCTGCCCAAAAGGCTATTTATACCAAAGCCTGCTATTGCAACCGTTTTGGAAGATCTTTTCCCGGTTGAAAAATATACAAGCAGAGCGGGAAGTAAAAATAACATGCCCAGCAGGCAAATCAGGATCCCCATACCGGTTAAAACGCCCAGCTCACTGAAGCCTTTGAAATCGGAAAGCCCTATACTAAAAAAAGCAACCGCTGTTGTGATTCCGCCGACAAGGATTCCCATGCCGGATTCCCTGAAAGTGAGCTGCAAGCGCTGGGGCACAGGCAGGTTGACTTGGTTTTCGCCAAAGTAACGGTTGACGATGTGGATGGCAAAATCAATCCCCAGCCCTATCAGCACGCATGAGAAGATGCAGGTCAGGATATTGAGACGCTGAAATATAAGGCTTGCAAATCCGAGTGTCCATAAAAGACTGACAGCCAGCGGCAAACCGACAAAAAAAAGAATTCTCCATGTTCTGAATGACAGGCCGAAAAGAAGCATAATGCCTAAAAAAGAAGTCAGCAGGGTCACTTTAATATCTTTTTTGGTAATAGCCTCGTCGTTTACGGCAATCGGATAGCCTCCGGTATAAAATATTTTGACCTTATTGGAGAAACCGGCAAATTTTACTGGTAATTCAGCCAAAGCCAGCTTTCCGAGAGCATCTACCCGGTCCATTAATCTCTTGCTGAAAGCAACATTTTGAGGGGGCTTTTCAGGCTTTAAAAATATAATATAGTTGCCCCCTGTGGTGCGGTAATATCCGTTATGAGTTTTAACTGTTCGTTTCCCGGTCGGCACTGTCAGGCTGGTTCCCAGTATATCCCTGAGCCCCAAGGGGTCAACGCGGACCAGTTCCTTGGCGGCAATGCCCAAAGGGGTCATTAATATTTTTTTGTTCTCAAGGACCTGTGCATGAATCCCCTCATCAGAAAATTTTTGAGTTAATTCGTCAAGATCCCCGGTTTTTAACAGGTTGGGAAAATACCGGGTTAATGTCGAAAATAAATTAGAAAGCGGCCTTGCTTCGCTTTTATATTCGATTTCAGTTATCAGTGGAGTTTGAGCGTACTTTTTTGCTAAATGTTCAACAACTGCTTCAGAATCTTGTTGATCAATATTTTCAGGCATTTCTACCATCGCAATCAAGGTGGATTGAATCCCGATTGTTTCGGTTACATCAAAAAAAGCATCGACACTGGGATTGTTTGAAGGGAGTAGGGCTATGAGGTTAAGATCGAGCTTAAGGCGCGCAACGAGAACAATTGCGACCAGGGTCAGCAAAACAGAAAAAATTAAGATGTGTTTATGGAACCGATAGATGATTTGATGCAACAGGAGCAACCTCCTGACAATGTTGGTTTTATTACGAATTCATCAACAAAGATCCCACCAGCCGGATAATGGCCTCGCCGGCGCCCAAAAGAATAACACACCCAAGCACGCTGCCTGCAATCATCAATGGATAACTGATCTGCTTGGGCAATTTTAAAAGCTTTGACAAAAGGACTCCGCTCCACATGCCGCAGCCCTTTAAGGGCAACATGGTAATCGTTATAACACCGGGGGTGCCTAAAAGTTGCAGTCGCCGGAGAAACTTTGATTGGCGGAAGCGCTCTGCTCTTTTTTCAGATTTTTGATAGAATTTCTTTATAAATAATCGATCTGAAACCGTATCATACAAATAATAAAATAATGGAATTTGAAGTGTATCCAGCAGGACTACTACCGGTAACAATAAGAAGATTTTGTGTCCCAGCAATTGAGCGCTCAATATTGCAGCCGGTCTGCCCCCCAGAATATACAAAGGGATAAAGTAGACCACAAAATTATCGGCAAGATTGGTTTTTAAATATAGTATCGCATCCATCATATCTTAAAAAAAATATTCATCACGAAAGTACGAAATTTCGAAAACACGAAAAAATTAAATTATATTTAAATTTCGTGCTTTAATCCCAGTGGGGATGCTTCGCGCTTGATTAATATAAAAAATTTCCCATAATGCTCGGTCAATTAGTGAGCGACCTTACATCGTAAACTTCCCCGACCCCTCGCTTAAATAAAAAATCGGAAACGGTTGTAAAGTTGAAGTCGTCCAATAAGCGCGCAAGCCTTCTTTCGGTTTTCACCAGCCGGGCATTTAAAACAAATTCTTTGGCCGGCGACAGCCGGATCTGCGGGTTATCCGAATCCAGCTCGCGAGGATGAACATAAATCAGGGCCGGCTGCCCCTGATTATTAAGCTTACGCATGCATGATCGAATCAGGCTGTAAGGAAAGATCCGTAATCCCCAGCCTCCCCCCATGGGGAAGCTCACCAGAGGTGTCTTGCCGACAAGAGGAGGAAATTCCCACAAGTACCCTTTCTCAAGCGTCAGCCGGTGTGGTATTATAGCATAATCAGGATTTCCAATTATGGGCAAAGGGGCCATGCTTGAATCATACTCAAATCCTTCCTGCTGCAATATGTCAAGTGCCCAGAGAGAATCATCCCGAATGGACCACTCCGGCGCTCTGTAGCCCTTCACAGAGCAGCCGGCAACTTTATAAAGTATTTCGGAAGCCTTATTCAAATCTCGCCGGAAGGCAGCGGGCGTCATTGTATAAACGCGCCTGTGAGCGTATCCGTGGGAGGCAATTTCATGACCGGCTCTTTTTATCTCCCTTATCAGGTCAGGATATTTTTCAGCCACAAAGCCCAGCACAAAAAAGGTTGCCCGGACTCCTTTTTTACCCAGCATTTCAAGTATCCTCAACGTATTTGGTATTACTCGGCTCTCCAGGCGGGGCCAGCTATCTGCCGGAATCCGATCTTCTACACCGCAAATGTGGTACCAGTCTTCTAAATCTACTGATAGAATATTTTCAACCGTCATACTTTCTCTTTTTGAGGCGCTGTTGCATGTCAGGGTCGTAAATAAAAGTCAGGGGTGTTAAAACCCTGGCAAGGGCCGGCAAAGGATCCTTTATCGATATTATATCATATACCGTACTTGCATCCCAGAAGCGAAAAAAATCGGGTACCAGGCGACTTCGCCGGGGATTATAAATAAAATGCAGAAGGTCTCCGGGCAGCAGCCAGCGAGATTTTTTCCCGATCTGGTATTGTTCGATCGGTTTAAAATTCTCCCTTCGAGAAAGACGGTACAAAAGATAAGGGAAATTGACCCCGGCCGCGATAGCCAGGGATAATGATCCCCAGAATCTCGGATTGATTTCCATCAGTTTAGGGCGCCC
>JAQBHK010000105.1:0-8063 GCA_032127815.1 Desulfobacterales bacterium | reverse complement strand
GCTTTGACAACATCAGCCCCAATGATATCCTGTTCTTTCCAGTCAGCCCCTTTTACCAGTACATCAGGCATTATGACCTTGATCAGTTTTAACGGATCGGGCTCATTAAAAATTATTACATAATCCACACACCACAGGCCGGCCAGGATCTCTGCCCGTTGTTCCTGGTTCACGATCGGCCGATGCTCGTCCTTGATAATTTTTACAGATTCATCGGAATTCAATCCCACCAACAAAACATCCCCTTTGGACCTGGCAGCCGTCAGATAGCGAATATGACCCGCATGCAGTATGTCAAAGCATCCATTGGTAAACACCAGGCGTTTTCCAGACCGGCGCAGTCTGTTGATTTTTTGAACAATATCTTCTATTTTCAAGATTTTCTTTAGCATACATCACCATATCATCGAAAATAACTATTTCCTAAACGGATCGGTTCTAGGTTCAAGGTTCTGGGTTCAAAGGTTATAACATCTTGACATTACTTAACGTTACAACTCTATGCCAAGATTGGTCTCTTACACCCATTGGGTGCAAATTACTTGCCGCCTCTCTTGAGGCGTAACTCTTGTGGCTTGAGCCTGTTAGGGCTCATCAACCCGGAACCCCTGGCCCAGACCTGATTTAAAGAAGTTGGATCCAAGGCATATGTTTTAAATTAAAGATGGTTGATCTCCTTGATAACAGCCGGCGCGCCAAGGCGGGCTTGAACGCTGAACCGCTCAACCTCGGTATTTTTATAAAGCTTGTGCCAGTGTCAGCACGTCAACACGCCTGGCACCGGCTCCCAGCAACACTCTGGCACATTCACCAACGGTTGCGCCGGTTGTATAAACATCGTCCACTAACAAAATTTTTTTCCCGGCAATTCTGGTTGGGTCACTGACACTGAAAGCCTTTTTGATGTTGGCCAGCCGCTTCTTTTTACCTAAACCGGTCTGCGGTTCGGTCCATCTGTTTCTGATTAAAGCGCGCCCGTCAACCTTGATAAACGGTTGTTCAATATTTAAGGCTGCTGCCATGGACTTCCAACCCCGCACAAGCAGAAATGACTGGTTGAAACCCCGCGTCCTTATCTTTTTTGAATGTAACGGAACCGGTATGACAAGATCAATACTGCCCGGCTTCCAATAACGGATAAGGGTCAAAAAAAGAAGCGCTCCAAGGGGTCTTGCCACCTGAACCTTGCCGGCATATTTCATGCGGTGGATCACCGCCAGAAGCGCACGTTCATAAGCACCTAATGATCGAGCCATGCCAAATGGCTTTGGGGACGTCAAGCACTCACCGCAAATATGGTCCTGGCCTTCACGGCTTTGAAACATGATCCCACACACAGTACACATGGGAGATACTACGACATTAAAATCTTTTGAACATAACCTGCATAAAAAAGGTGCCATCACCTTCTCAAAGTCAGGAGCAGTTCCAGCCTGAACTGCACAGCGAGCGCATTCCCCGCAAGAAGCTTGATGGAGCGTAGCGGAAATCCCGCTCAGCGGGACTGCGGGGTTAGCGAGCGAATCAAAAAATTGGCATGATTCCTTACAGTCGCTGCGAAGCACTGCCGCAAGGCAGAACATTCCCTGCAAGAAGCTTGATGGAGCGTAGCGGAAATCCCGCTCAGCGGGACTGCAGGGTTCTTCAAAGACTTCGGCAGGTAAATCATTCCTTTGATGGGAGTCATTATGAAAAAAGGCCCCACACACCAGGCATTGCACCGGGAAAAGCACATTTTTAATAACTCCGGTAAGCCGGCTCAACATATTGCGAGTTTCCGGTTGCAGCCTCAAAGCTTCTCCATCTTATTTACCATCCGCCTGGCAAACTCCGAACATTTTACCTCCGTAGCCCCGGTTATCTGACGGGCCAGATCATATGTAACCGTACCATCTTGAATGGTTGCCTGCAAAGCTCTGCCGGTTAAAAGTGACGCTTCTTTCCATCCCATATAATCCAGCATCATGGCCGCCGAAAGGATCAAAGAACACGGATTCACCTTATCCTGGCCGGCATATTTGGGAGCTGTGCCGTGGGTAGCTTCAAAAACTGCACACGTGTCACTGATGTTAGCACCCGGCGCCATTCCAAGGCCGCCCACCTGGGCGGCAAGTGCATCTGAAAGATAGTCCCCATTCAAATTGGGGGTAGCAATAACATGGTATTCATCCGGCCGCAGCAGCACTTGCTGAAACAGCATATCGGCAATCCGGTCTTTGATGATTACTTTGCCCTCCGGGCGCATACCATTGTATGTTCCAAAAAGTTCATCTTCAGTAATGGTCCGGTCTCCAAACCGCTCTTGGGCGACTTCGTAACCCCATTTGTTAAATGCACCTTCCGTAAATTTCATTATGTTCCCTTTGTGCATCAGGGTTACGCTTTCAAGATTGTTTTCAAGAGCATGCGCAATGGCTCTGGCCACCAGTCGCTTGGTATTTTTTTCACTTATCGGTTTTATACCAATACCGGAATCAGATGGAATTGAAATCCCCATTTCATCTTTGAGAAAAGATATAACCCTGCCTGCATCTTCACTTTTGGATTGCCATTCAATACCGGCATACACATCTTCCGTGTTCTCACGAAATACAACCATATTAATCTTTTCCGGTCTCTTCATGGGGCTGGGAACAGGGTCAATATACTTGACAGGACGAACGCAGGCATACAGATCCAACACCTGGCGAATGGTCACGTTCAAACTTCTGATCCCTTTACCGACCGGAGTTGTCAAGGGGCCTTTAATGGCGACCACGTGGGTCCTGATTGTATCCAGGGTCTCATCAGGCAGCCAGTTGCCGGTCTGTTGATAAGCCTTTTCACCGGCCAAAGCTTCAAGCCATGATATCTTGCGGCTGCCATTGTAGGCCGTTTTAACGGCGCTGTCTATTACCATGCGGGTTGCTTGCCATATGTCCGGACCTATTCCATCTCCCTCGATAAAGGGGATGGCCGGACAATCAGGTACCTGCAGATTTCCATCATTGCTTATTCTGATTCTTGCTGATGTATCCATGATATAAAGACCTTTCTTAAATAAATGTTTAAAGTGCCTAAAGTAGATGAATTCTATCATTTTTAAGAGTGATTGCTCCGAAGGCGTACCCCATAACTTTAGCTCACTTTAGTCACTTCAAACTTTAGTCCCTTCCGGAGGCTCCTCTGCCTGAAAACCTCATACATTACAACCGCCCCTGCCACCGAAGCATTTAGAGAATTAATTCGGCCGGTTTGAGGAATGGAAACTAAAACATCGCACTGTTTTTTAACCAAGGGACGTATCCCTTTTTCTTCTCCCCCGATGACAATGCCGATTGAGCCTGTTAAATCACCTAAAAAAATGGAACGGTCGGCAGTTGAGTCCAGACCAGCAATCCACAGCCCTTTTTTTTTCAACGCCTTGATAGTGTTTGCCATGTTAGTAACGCATACGAGCTTTACGTGTTCAAGGGCACCGGCCGACGCCCTTGATACGGCCGGCGTCGGCAGCGCAGATCGATCTTTGGGTATGACAATACCGTCGATGCCCACACAAAGTGCTGTTCTTGCCAATGCTCCAAGGTTATGGGGATCTATGACATTATCCAAAAGCAGTAAAAAACAGTTCGCGTTGCCGGAGCCGGCAATGTCAACAATATCAGCAATACCGGCCAGAGGATACGGAGTTACCGCCGCACCGATTCCTTGATGATGATTACCGGCCGTCATCTTTTCAAGCTCAGCGGTCTCTACCTTTTTGATGGGTACATTTAACGCTTCAGCCGCTTCAACTATTTTATTGAGGCGTTTTGAAATTTTATCTTTGGCAATGTAGAGTTCAAAAAAAATTCTCCTCCGGACCTTCAAAGCTTCAGAAACCGAATGGATGCCATAGAGTATCTCTGTTTTTTTCCGCATTTCTCATGAAATATTTATTTTGATTGTGAAAACAATAAGAACCGGGTTAGAACTTTTAGTAGTGTCCTTAGTCCGTTGTCAGTAGTGTTTGTATGTACAAACACTTGGATCAAGCGTGAACTCGCAAAATATTCTTTATATGTAATTGAATTAAAATGTTTTTTATGTCTTTTGCAACGAACAACTGACAACTATCAACGAACATTACTGGATTCTTCATCACATGCGATGTTTTTCTATAATCGATATCAGTTCGTCAATAGCTTCAGATAGCTGATCATTGATAATGACATGACGATAGATATCTTGTCTGGCCATCTCCTTCTCGGCATTTACCAGGCGTCTTGCTATGACGGCCTTGCTGTCGGTACCTCGCAATTCCAGGCGCCTGCGAAGCATGTCCATTGAAGGTGGCACTATAAAAATCGTAATACTGTCGGGATACCGCTCAAGCAGTTGGATGGTACCTTGAACATCTATATCAAGGAGGATATCGTCCCCGGCGGCTAAGCTCTTATCCAAAATTTCGGCCGAAGTACCGTAATAATTGCCGTGGACTTCCGCCCATTCCGCCCATTTGCCTTCTTTGATATATTTTTTAAACAGGTCTCTTTGGATAAAATGGTAGTCAAGGCCATCCTGTTCACCATTGCGGGGCTCTCTGGTAGTATACGATACCGAATAAAGCATATCGGCAAATCGGTTCAGAACGGCTCTGGCAAGGGTTGTCTTGCCGGCTCCTGACGGTGCGGATAAAATGAAAAGATGACCCTTGCAGTTATTCATTTCTATGGAATTTGAACCGGCGGATCTGCCCCCCTGCTCATTCATGACGGGCTATTCAGTCTCCTTAAGCGTTGCGTAACGATTAGATATGGTTTCGGCCTGTATCGCGGATAAAACGATATGGTTGCTGTCCATGACAATGATAGAACGGGTTCTACGGCCATGAGTGGCATCGATCAGGCGTTTTTCAGCCTTGGCATCATCTTTAAGTCGCTTCATAGGTGCGGAATTAGGCGATACAATCGCTATAACTCTTTCGGCCACCACACTATTACCAAAGCCAATATTCAATAGATTCTGTTCCATAATACCCCTAAACTTTTGAAATTATACCAAGTCAGTTCATTACTTAATCCATTTTGTAACCGTTCACGGTATCTATTAAATTCCAACTTCAAGATCATATTCTGGTTTGTTATTTGGAATTTCCACAAACTCAACTACCACGTGAATGGATACTCCATTTTTTATTGTTTACCAAAAACCGGGGGTTACTCAATGTTCTGTACCTGCTCTCTTATTTTTTCCAGTTCGGACTTCACATCAACAATCATGTGAGATACACTAACTTTTTCAGTTTTGGATCCTATGGTGTTGAACTCACGGTTCAGTTCCTGCAATAAAAAATTGAGTTTGCGGCCGGCAGGTTCCTCCGAATACATAACCGTACGAAACTGCTGGATGTGGCTTTCAGACCTTACGATCTCCTCGGAAATATCGCTTTTGTCGGCAATAAACGCCGCTTCCTGTGCAACCCTGGCAGGATCTATCTCTATCATTCCTTTGGTTAACGCCAAGATGCGTTCTTTTAAGCGCTCCTGATATATGCCTACAAGGCCAATAGATTCTTTTTTGATTTGAACCAGCCTCTTTTCAATAAAATCAAGCCGGCCGGCAATATCCTCGGACATAAAATCGCCTTCTCTTTTGCGCATGGCGATAAGATTAGCCAGGGCTTCATTGAGGCAGTCTTCGACTATCGGCCAGTGTGCCTGAATGTCATGCTTTGTCTCGGCGGGCACAATAATTCCGCCGGCCCCTGCCAAAAGCTCAAGTGATATTGCCGGATCAATGCCAAACCGATCTTTCAACTGTAAAAGGGCCTCATGATACGCCCGCGCCTTGGGTTCATTGATCTCAAAGCCGTAAGCATCTTCGGATGCATCAATGATTTGCAGCTTAACTTCAAGTCGTCCCCGGCTAACCTTCTCCGCCGCCAGGCTTTTAATCTTATCTTCCAGTTCCAGATAGTTGTGCGGAAGGCGAACCATGAAATCAAGGTGTCTGTGGTTGTAAGAGCGTATTTCAATCGAAACCTTAAACTGTTCGGTCGTTTTCTCCGCCCTGGCGTATGCAGTCATGCTGTTAATCATTTTGCCTGCTCCTTAAATCGAGTACATACTTGTTGCGTACCTGTTGCAGATAAGCAAGCATCCTTTCGTCTGCATAATCGGGATATGTCCATGGTAATGCTCGAAACCGGCCATCTTTATAAATCAAGGTCAGATCTGCATAAATCCGACGGCCGATATAGATCCTGTGGCTGAAATTCTTACCGGTTGCCAGCACAAAGCGTTCCTGAAGCATGTATCCCGGATCGATATTGACCGTCCGTTTGCCGCCGGTTGAATATTCCTGCTCAAGTTCATTGGTTGTGAGTTTGATCTGAGCCAATTCACTCTGTTTTATGAGTGTTTTAAAAGCCAGTACGCGTCTGAAAAGGGGTGCCCCCATTTCAGGTTCGTAGTAGGTAGTATAATCAAACGTAAACCATGAGCTTGCCGCATCCACAGGCCCGAACTTTTCGATCAATGCATCGGCCGCTGCAGCAATATAGGGCTTTTCCTGCATGATAAGACCTATCAACAGTTTAGCAGGCTTGGGCAGCTGGGGTCGACTCATAGGGTTCGGAATTTGTTATTGGTCATTTGTCATTCGTCATTTGTCACTTGCCATGCGTAACAACCCAATGACCAATGACAAGCGACCAATGACCGGCTCGCCTGGATGAGGATGTAAAAAGCTCAAAATAAAACCGTTTAGCGTATAAATCGGCTATGCATCCAAAGGCTTGGCCTCATCAATCAGCATAATCGGAATATCATCCCGGATTTCATATAAAAGCTTGCAGGCATCGCAAATAAGCCCGTCTTCTTTGACGGTCAGATATATGTCACCTTTGCACTTGGGGCAAGCAAGAATATCAAGAAGTTCCTTACTTATTACCATAATTCCTCCTTAAGCTAATTCGTCAGACATAGCTCTCAAGACTTGTTCAAAATATGCAATAGTATTCTTCAGGCCTTCCGCCAGCATGATTTTGGGTTCCCATCCACTTTACAGGCTAATGTAATATCCGGCTCCGCCGTTAAGCATAACGTGTTTACCTATATGCATATTTGTTCTCTCAATACAATCGCTTCGCGATTCTATATAACGTCTCGCTTAAAATACTATATAATAACAGAAAATTGTTATATTATCAATTTATTGTACTTTTGTCAGATATTCGCTTATTGTCCCGTGATTGTCAACCATCACAGCGGCATATATATCTCAGCAGTCGGGAAGTTTTTTCCCATACTGCTTGATAACTTAGCGAAATGGATGATCAGTAAATTATTTTTTCGCGGAATCATGAATCCCGAAAGTTGAGTAATGAAATAAAATGCCCTGAATGTGGTAAAATGGCGGGGGAAGAGACCCAACAAAGTGGTGGATGTCTTTAATTCCGTGGACGAAAATTTATTACTGTGTGAAGTGTTACCACGAGTTTGCGATAATAGCTGGAAAAATAACAATTTCAAGTAAATTCTGGATTCCATCAAATGATCATGAAATATAACCACTGTCTTTCAATCATTAATTCAGATGTCACTTGAAAAAATGATTTTATCCAGAACGTATTAAGGTAAAGGTATATTAAGTCTTGTTTTTTTAAAAGTCTGGTAAATCGTGTATAAATATTTAAGGGACTTAAACAAGCGTTCTAACAAATGATCGATTTTATATCATATTGTATGTTTTCAATTGTACAATCATTAGTGTCCAATTAAGAATCAAATAATTTCAACTGGATATGGCCACTAGTAATTTTGTTTTTGTAATCATCTTCTGTGAGAGCCTGTAAAATAGGCATTTTCTCAAAAAGAGTAATACTGAAAATCTGTAAAATTGTGTAGAGACTCATGTCTATTTTTAGCCTTTTCTTTATTATGGCTACCAGAACGTACACTGAAATTGCAGTCCAGATCTGAGTCTTCACTGCATTTTCAGATGTTCCGTAAAATGCAGTGAAGACTCAGATTTTGTTTGATCCAGTTGAAAGAACTATTAATCCATGCAGGTAATACTGTTTCTGGCATGACCACTCCGAA
>JAQBHK010000104.1:0-5424 GCA_032127815.1 Desulfobacterales bacterium | reverse complement strand
GGGGTCAAAAATGGGGAGGTCGACTTCGGTATAGTGCCGGTGGAAAATTCCCTGACCGGCAGCATCCATGAAAACTATGATTTGCTGCTGGAATATGATTTGAAAATTGTCGGTGAAATCGCCCTGCGCATTATCCACCATTTGATAGGCATGCCCGGTGCCGAGATTGAAAAGATAAAACGGGTTCTTTCTGTTTCAATGGCCTTTCAGCAGTGCCGCCAGTTTTTAGAGCGCCATGACGAATGGGAGCTGGTTGCGGTCAAGGATACGGCCGGGGCTGTCAAGGCGGTCAGTGAAGCGCAGAATATGGAAGATGCAGCCATTGCCGGCAAAGAAGCCGCTGCAATCTACGGAATGGAAGTCATCGCCGAAAGCATTGAGACCAACCCGCGCAACTATACACGCTTTGTGATTATCAGTGCCGGGCAACTCCAAAAAGGGCCTTGCAGCAAATCGTCGATTATTTTTTCAACAGGGAATCAGCCGGGGGCCCTGTTTGAGGTTTTGAAAATATATGCCGACCACGGAGTCAACCTGGTGAAACTGGAATCACGGCCCATTCATGGAAAACCGTGGGAGTATATGTTTTATGTAGACATTGAGGCCGATGCCGCATCAAAAGAGTTCAAGCCGATACTGGACCTGCTTAAAGCTAATACGGACTACCTGAAAGTACTTGGAAGCTATTGATAATTATAAATAGTGTACACTTAAATCCTAACAGATTTAAGTGTACATGCATGAACCTTGAATTTGAATGAAAATATGAGGTCAAAAAGTGGTGTTATCTTGCCTGTCTTGATAGGCGCTATCAAACCAATATCATTCTCTTCAGCGGGCGCTGCTTTTTGCGCTCCATTGAAAGGACCGGCGGATCGCCTTTTTAGGTTGAAGCCTTAGTGGCTGCCATAAAAAAACGATCCACCGGCAGGATGCTCTGTTTTTAAAGGTTAGTCGCCGAAGGGGCCGAAGGGGCCGGGGTCATCATCCCAGCCAGAGCCGTCCGGGATGCCGTCGCCCGAGTTGGGGGCAGGGCCGGGGCTGTTGGCGCTTAAAGTGCTGTCATAATGCCCGGGGGCGTGGTAGGCCATGACCGTGCCGGTAAAGGCCAAAAAAAACACTATTGCCAATAATAAAGCCAGCTTTTTCATAACAACCTCCTTTGATTGTGGGTGAGAACGATGCAGCGTTGGGGAAAATATCGGATCAGTGGTACCACTGATTATCTTTACTCATGCCGGCGTTATCTGAGTTCCACGCAGGAAGATTTAGAAGTCCAAGCACCATAATCAAACCACCGATCTTAAATATTTATTTCATCGTTCGATTTTCTTTCTGTTGCTTAAAAATTAATAAAATATGTAAGATTTTTTCATGCCCCTAATCTAACCTGATATTATATCAATCCTGACAGCTATAGATCAATCGGCGTAACTACCTATTTGTTGGTAGGTAAAACTACCTAGTGCCCATTCAGAAATGGCATCTTTTGTCCCAATACGGCGTTCTCCGCAGGTTCCTATCCTTGACGTAGCGCTGCTACCCGATAGAAACCTTTGTGCGGCCTTATCTTGATCCAAAATCTACAATTTCTGAACGGGCACTACCAGTAAAGTGGATACATGAGGTTCTACAGAAGGGTAATCTTATGTGGAGGACGAGGTGTAGCCCTTGCGGATGGCATATTTTACCAGGTTGGCGGTTTGCCTGATGTTCAGTTTTTGCATAATATTGGCACGGTGATTTTCTACGGTACGAATACTTATAAACAAAAGATCGGCAATTTCTTTGTTGGAAATTCCCTCGGCAATGAGCTTTAAGACTTCACGTTCGCGTAGGGTCAGGGGATCAGACGGTGACGTTGCTTGCCCCTTATGGGACGCCTGGATTAACTCATGGGTCAACTGCCCGGATAAAAGGGGCGATATGTAGTGCTCCCCCTGCCGAATTTTTTCAACAGCGGCAAAGAGCTCCGTATCAGCATCTTCTTTGAGCAGGTATCCTTCAGCACCGGCCGCGATGGCATGATACACGTACTCCTTGTCCCTGTGCATGGTCAGGATCAATACTTTCATGTCTGGTGAAATTGTTTTGATCTCCCGGGTTGCTTCAATCCCACGGAGATTTGGCATTGATATGTCCAGAATAACCATGTCAGGAGTTACTTTTTTTAAGAGTTCAAGGAGTTTGAGACCATCGCTCGCCTCTCCGATAACCTCCAGAGCCTTAGCTCCTTCAAGAATGTTCTTTATGCCCTGGCGGAACAGGACATGATCATCGGCCAGCACAATACGATAAGGGCTCACTAGCGGTTTCCTCCTTCATCCAGTGGGGCTGTAAAGGTGATTCTGGTACCTGTCCCCTGCTGACTCCATATATCGAGAGATCCTCCCAGCATCCGGGCCCGCTCGTACATGGCGGCCAACCCCAACCCCTTTTTAGCCGGATCCTGGCCAAAGGCCTCTTGCACATCAAACCCCTTCCCGTTGTCTTCCACACTAAACAAAACTTGATTGTCCTGTCTCCTGATGGCAATGGATACCTGGGCGGCCTGAGCGTGCTTTGCGATGTTTGTAAGGCACTCCTGAATAATCCGATATACCGTAATTTTGCCCTCAGTCGAAAACAAATCGTCTATCTGCGTCATATCAAGTGAGCTTTCAATATTACAATGTTTGGTAGACGCTGCAACAAGCCATCGAATGGCAGCCGAAAGCCCCAAGTCCTCCAAAATGGAAGGGCTCAAGTCTCGGGAAAGCCGGCGAACATTTTCTGTGACCTCGTTTATGTAGCCGATCACCTCATCACACTCTCCGTTCAGACTCGCCTGGCCTGTCCCCAACCCCCTTTGAATAGATCTCACCTTGAGTTTCAAGACCATTAAGGCCTGTCCCAATTCGTCATGCAGTTCTATGGAAAGCCGCCGCCGTTCTTTTTCCTGAGCAGTAAGTAGTTGAGAGGACAAAAAACGGAGTTTCTTCTCAGATTGCCGCAGTGCCTCCTCGGCCTGCTTCCGATCGGTAACATCTTTGGCAATTCCAACAACTCCTTCTATTCCCCCTTCTTTATTTCTCAGCACAGCCGCTGAAAAAAGCATGGGAATCCGCTTAACGTTCTTCGTTACATAGTCTATTTCATGATTGAAAACTGTTTCTCCGCCAAGCAGCCTCTGGAATCCTGAGTCTTTAAAAATCTTTTCTTCTTGGGGAACGATTAAATCTATATCTCTTCCAATAAGTTCGTCTTCTTTATATCCCAGAAGATCACACGTTGCCTTATTAACGCTTCTAATCCTTGCATCCGGGTTAACGACAACGAGCGTATCGTTCATGCTTCCCAGGATGTTATCAACATAATCCTTAGAAATGGTCGTTCTCCGCAAATCCTCGGTCATCTTATTAAACGAATTGGCTAAAGTACCTATCTCATCATTTCTATTGATCGTAAGTCGCGTACTTAGATCGCCGTTTGCCACTTTCTCGGTTGCATCGGTTATTATCTTAATTGGTGAAGATATGAAAGTAGCTAAAAGATAGGCAACAGCACCTCCTATTACAATGGTCACTAAGCCTATAATGAAAATCTGTTGTCGAGCCCTGTCAATTTCCTTTGCAACGGCCATATAGGAATACCCTAACCGAACCGTTCCCAGCCTGACGTCTGAAACTTGTATGGGCGTGAAAATATCGCAATACAGTTCGCCTTGCCTTGAGAGGTGGGTAGAACCAGGCACTTTAGAGTTAACGGCAATAATACTCACATTGTCATTGTAGGTCTTACCAACCTCAGCCAGGTCGCTGTGCATAACCACCTTGATATGAGGGTCTAATAAAACAACATAACGAACATAATCTTGCTCCATCGAGTGGTTGACGAACCGGCGGAGCGTAGGCAAGTCTTGACTTAACAGGGGTCTCTCTGTGAACTTGGATAAGTCGGAGGCTAAAGCAAGACCTCTTTTACGAAGCTCGCTTTCTAACGTTTCTTTTTCGCGCATCGTGGTGATAACCCCCGTGACCACTACAAGAATCACCACCAAACTTTCAATCAATAACGTCAACTTAGTTCTCAAACTAAGTTTTATCAGTTTTGGAAAAAGTTTCATGCGAAAATCCTTCATGCCGGAGTTTTTCCACAGATTCTTTTATTCTGTCTTTTTTGCGCCGATTAGCATCCTTATGCCGTTATAATACTCATCCTTTGACTTCTGAAATCCGCCTATCTCAGCCCGGTACAATATATTTGTATGTGCCGGCTTCTTGCTGTCGAGTTTGAGCAATGCCTGGATTACTTTGGTAATAATGCCATTATTTAAGTCTTTACGGGCAGCAAATACCTTCGTTGGGACTGCTTTGGTTTTGCAAATAACAGAAAGCTGTTTAGCCTCAACTCCAAGTTCCTGTTGTTTTTCTGAATGTTCCTCGAGAAAATGGTCGCACACCACCCCTGCATCAACTGCCTTGAGATGGACACTGAAGGCTACATCTTCGCAACACCGCCCATTGGAATAAGCCCCTAGGTCTTTATCAATGTTTATGCCGTTTTCTTCAAACAGCAATTTTGCTGCCACCCATCTGGTAGCCGAAAGCTTTGGCCCAAACATGACGGTTTTTCCTATTAAATCTTCCAGTTTTTTTATGCTGCCGTCTTTTCTGGAAATGACCACGCCGGACTGGGATGTTGCTCCTTCACGGGTTAAAGCCCTAATGAGGGTGTCTTTGTCATACAGTCGGGCTGATCTCACATAAATATTAGGGTCCTGGAGAGCGAAGTCTATATCCCCATTCTTAATGCCTCTTTCAAATTCTGCAAAATCACTTGGGACTATCAACCTTATATCAAAGCCGGTCTCCTCTTTTAGATATGTGACCAGTGGGTGGAATTTTTTAAAGCTCATTACCACGTCGGTACAAGGGAAAACAGCTATTGTAATGTTCTTTTTTGCCTCATCAGCATAGCTTGCGCCAATTAACAATTGCATTAGAAATAGACCTACCATTGCTCCTTTGCTCAACTTAGTGATCATCATATCCGGTTCCTTTCGGCTGATACCAGTGCGCAACAGTGCTTGAGGCTATTGGAGCATCTGTTTGCATCACTGAACTTACCTTGGAATTGAAACATAATCATCGTCGCAGATTCCTTTTTCGGTTGTTGTGTGACAGGCCGGACAGTTCGACAGTAGACCTATGGACTCCCTTTTAAAACCATCAGGATTAACCTCATCGTGCTCTTCCATAACACAAGGAATTTTGGCAATTCGAAGGGGTGTCCACAGTTTTTCGCTGACCAATACTTTGCCCTCAGCTCTATCCCATCGCTTAATTTCAAAAGTTTTCCCAATCATACCCATTATACGCTACAGGAAGATCTTTTTTGACATTGTAACCTGTGTCACGATACCCGGTTTGGCAAGAGCGTAGC
>JAQBHK010000103.1:0-6006 GCA_032127815.1 Desulfobacterales bacterium | reverse complement strand
TCAGACACAGTCTGAAATCTTTATCCCTATGTTTTAATTTCATCCCAAAAGACATCAAACTTTTCTTCAGCATCGATTAAGCAAAGATTCATACTTTTGATCTTGTTGTTTCACGATCTAACATCCGCAGTTGTTGGCTGTTTTTTCTTTTCCGTTTACAGGTATTCCTTGACGCCCTTGAAGCTGCGGCGGTGGATGGGGCAGCAGCCGTGTGCTCTGATCGCGGCCTTGTGGGACTTGGTGGGATAGCCTTTGTGCCGGGAAAATCCAAACTGGGGGTAGTCCTGATGGTATTTTTGCATGATTCGGTCCCGGGTTACTTTGGCAACAATCGATGCCGCTGCAATGGAGATGCTCAAGCTGTCACCTTTGCGTATCGTCTCTTGGGGCAGGTCGGATGCAATCGTAAAGGTGCCGTCGATCAGCAGATAGTCAGGCGGGGCGTTAAGAGCTTTAACCGCGAGAACCATGGAGAGGCGGGCGGCTTCCAGAATATTGATGCGATCAATTTCCGCAGGGCTGACAATTCCTGTGCCCACAGCAACAGCGTAATCATAAATTTTATCGAAAAGATAATCCCGCTTTTTGGGGGTTAATTTTTTGGAATCGTCGATGCCGAGAGGCGGCAAGGAATCGGGAAGAATCACCGCTGCAGAGACAACCGGACCGGCCAGAGGGCCCCGGCCGGCTTCATCAATGCCCGCAATTTGTAAAAAGCCTTTTTGAGAGGCCTTTTTTTCGAAAAACCACAGATCCACTTCCATGAATCACTTCTAAACCCCTATTCCAACCAAACAGGAAGCCAAAACATAAAGCACGAAAAGACGAAGACACGAAAATTATTTGTTTTCGTGCTTTCAATATTTCGTGTTTTCGTGATGTTTTTAAAAATGCTCTTGGAAAAAACACCCGAACTTCATAAGTCTGGGACTTTCCATAGAACGCCTATACTAGGTGTAGCGGCGCTCTTTAATCCTCGCAGCTTTGCCTCTGAGTTTGCGCAGGTAATAGATTTTAGCCCGACGCACTCGGCCGTGAGTAACGACTTCGATTTTGTCTATGACGGGAGAATGAAGCGGGAAGACACGCTCAACCCCAATACCGTATGAAACTTTCCGTACGGTAAATGTAGCGTTCATTTGGCCGCCGCTTTTGCTGATGCAAACACCCTGGAAGGCCTGAATACGCTCTTTTTCACCTTCTTTTATTTTTACATGCACTATAACCGTATCGCCTGCAACAAATTTGGGCAGGTCAAGCCGCATATTCTCTCTTTCCAATTGTTGTATTGTTTCCATTTTTTATCCCTCACAAAATAAAATCGCTACGCAATTTTATATAACGCGACTTCGTCGCTAAAGTTAGTAATTACAGTGTTAATTTATTAAAATCGCGCAAGCGATTTTATTTGTATATTCCAAACAACCGGTCCAATATGACGGCTGCCGCCGACCGTACCGAAAGATGATTATAATCTGTATTTCCCATTACCGGATCAAGAATATAATCGGCACCGGCAATAAAGTCGTTCGTCAATCCCCAGGCCGTCCCAAAGATCAAAAGATAAAGGTTATCTCCATTGAGCATCTGGCGAAATCTGTCAAAACTAATGTTTCCGGGGCTGCTCTTGGCGCTGGTTACAACCGTTTTTGGAGCATATCCAGCGCTGTCGAGGATATGATCGGCAACCTCATCCAGCGAATTTTTAATACAAATCAACTCCAAGGCTTCACGCCGTTTCGGATTATACGTTGCGCCAACCCCTTTTACCCAATGGTCAACGATCTTTTTAACAAGTTCCTGCTGATCCGCAAGTGGTGTAACTACATAAAATGATCGCACTCCGTAAGTCTTTGCAGCTCTTGACATATCGTGCAAATCGAGGTTTGTCACAGCGGAAGCTATGATGTTACCGTTTTTGTTGATCACCGGGTAATGCGTCAGAGCTATGTAAAGATTGGTCGGATATGAGTTTTTCAATATCGCGGCACCACTTTTGCAAAATTTCTATTTCAGGCCCGCTCATATGACGGGCTTTCAAAAGATCCTTTCTTTTTAGAAAGGTTCGTATCAGCGATGTCTCAAGCCTCCATTTTTCAATTTCTTTATGGTTGCCCGACAACAGTACTTCGGGAGTCTCCATGCCTTCGAAAACCCGGGGCCTCGTATATTGGGGGTGCTTCAATACACCGTCTGAAAACGAGTCTTTTTCCGCCGAATCTTCACCGCCGAGGGTGCCCGGAATCATACGGGTGACGGCATCGATGATGACCATGGCCGCCAGTTCTCCCCCTGTCAGCACATAATCCCCTATGGAAATTTCATCATCGATAAATTCGTGACAAATACGCTCGTCCACACCCTCATAACGACCGCAAACCAGAATAAGTCCTTTAGATGATGCTAATTCTCGTGCCACCTTCTGGTTAAAGCAGCGACCCTGCGGTGTCAGCAGGATTGTTCTGGAAGACGGCGCCTTTTCTGCAGCCGCCCGTATGGCAGCGGTCAACGGTTCGGGCTTCATCACCATCCCACTGCCGCCGCCGTATGGTCTGTCATCGGTAACACGATGCCGGCCTTCGGCATAATCTCTGATATTGATGGCCGCTGCGCAAATCTTGTTTTGATCTATCGCCCTTTTGATAATCCCATGCTCCCAAAACGGTATAAACATTTCCGGGAAGATGGTCAGGGCAATGAAGTTCATCGAAACACAGATATTATTTAAAAAATTATAAACGTTGTTTTATGCAGGATAATGCATAAAATGTCAAACCTTAATTGGAAACTGCTTAGTGCTCCAATCTATTTATGGATGGGCACTATATTAAAATACCGCCAGTCTTGCCTGCGCAAGAGCGATGGCGGGAAGGTGTAACAGGATGTTTTTCTTTATAATCCTTCCGGCAAATCGACCCGCATCGTTTTTTTAGTAATATCTATTTCCAAAACCACCGATGCGAGCGCCGGAATCAGAATTTCATTATCATTATCTTGGTCAGGATTTTTCACAACATAAACGTCGTTGCTCCCCGTAGGGAGGATCGATGTAATGCTGCCGATGTATTCGTCATCGGTTGTGAAAACGGAAATCCCTATAAGATCAAACCAGTAATAGGATCCATCCTCGAGCTCGGGAAGTATGGCCTTGTCAACATAAAGCTTGGAGCCTCTTAAGTTTGCTGCGAGGTGTCTACTGTCTATCCCATCCAGGGACAGAAGAATGACCCTGTTGTGGGGTTTGACCCAGTTTACCTTATAGGTTGTCTCCAATCCTTTTTCATTGACGGCCAGGATGGGGCTGCCCGGCTCAAAAAAAGACAAAGACTCGGCATAGGAATAGGCCTTGATGTTGCCCTTAACACCATGAACGCCAATGATCTTTCCTATGAGGAGAAAGCCATTTTTTTCCACGATATTATTCGATAATTTCGAGGACAGTCCGTTTTTTTATTTTTGCGGATGCAGCACCCAAAATGGTCCGCATGGCCCGTGCCGTTCTGCCCTGTTTACCAATAACTTTCCCTAGATCCTCTTTGGCTACTTTGAGCTCTAGCACCGAGGTCTGGTTACCTTCTACCTCGGAGACAGCCACCTGTTCAGGATTGTCAACCAGTGCCTGGGCAATATAATGGATCAGCTCTTTCATAGCTCCATCTCCTTTGTTGGCGGTTGAGAACTAAGGACAACGATACTGTCTATGTCAAGTTTGAAAAAAATTTTTCTTTTTTCAAAATATTTTTTACCGTGTCGGTCGGAATGGCTCCCTGGCCGATCCAGTATTCTACTCGCTCCGGTTTTAAGGTAACCTCGGCCGGATCTTTTAAAGGGTTATAGGTGCCGACATTTTCAAGAAATTTCCCGTCCCTCGGGCTGTCACTGTCAGCTATTACAATTCGATAAAAAGGTTTTTTCTTCGCACCATGTCTGGCCAATCTGATTTTAACCGGCATATTGCTTCTCCTTCAAAACGGCAGCATCCCCCGGCCTATTCCGCGCATGCCGCCCTTGTTGATTTTTTTGATCATGTTCAAAACCTGGGTGTAATTTTTAACTAACTTATTAACATCCTGTACCCTGGTGCCGCTCCCTTGGGCAATTCTTTTGCGGCGGCTGCCTTTTATTAATGTATGTTGACGCCGCTCTCGGGGGGTCATGGAATTAATAATTGCTTCGATCCTGGTGAACTCTTTTTCATCTACCTCTAAATTTTTAAGATGTTTATTGGTACTCATCCCCGGTATCATGCCGATGAGATCCGAGAAAGACCCCATCTTGCGTATCTGCACCATTTGATCGCGAAAATCTTCGAGCGTAAATTCGCTTTTCCTTAGTTTTTTCTCCAGTTCAGCCGCTTTTTTTTCATCGACCACCGACTGGGCCTTTTCGATCATGGTAAGGACGTCTCCCATCCCTAAAATCCTTGAAGACATCCTTTCCGGGTGAAAAGGCTCCAGATCACTCAGCTTTTCACCGACACCAATAAACTTAATCGGTTTATTGGTTATGGACTTGATCGATATGGCGGCACCGCCGCGGGCATCACCGTCCATCTTGGTAAGGATAACACCGTCGATGTCAAGTGCATCGTTAAATGCCTGGGCAATGTTTACAGCATCCTGACCGGTCATGGCATCGGCTACAAGCAGTATGTCAGAAGGCTTGAGCGCATCCTTGATACGGCCAAGTTCGTCCATCAACGTTGCGTCTATGTGCAGCCGCCCTGCCGTGTCGAGCAGCAGTGTATCCAACCCGTCTTTATGTGCCGTTGTTCTGGCATCCTTGCAGATCTGGACAGGGTCCATTTCCGCACTGGATGGAAACACAGGCACAGCCAGCTGCTGTCCCAGCTTTTGCAGTTGGTCAATGGCAGCGGGACGATATACATCCGCCGGAACCAGATAAGGCTTGCGCCCATTTTTGCTCAGCCAAACGGCCAGCTTGCCGGCTGTTGTGGTTTTACCGGACCCCTGCAGGCCTACCAGCATGATTGAGGATGGGAAAGAGCCCGCAAGGTTTAAATCTGTAAGTTGCCCTCCCATCAGCGCTGTCAATTCTTCGTTGACAATCTTGACAATTTGCTGACCGGGTGTCAGGCTTGCCATGACCTCCTGTCCAAGGGCTCGCTCCTTGATGTCGGCAATAAATTGTTTGACAACGCGGTAGTGGACATCGGCCTCAAGGAGAGCCATTCGTACTTCCTTTAGACCCTCCTGAACATTTTTTTCGGTTAACTTGCCGTGACCTTTGAGCTTTTTAAATGCGGCATGCAGCCTGTCCGTTAAATTATCAAACATAAACGCACCATTTTATTTCTTGAACTCGAAACCCTTGTTAATAGTATCAAATAAATGGTATGTCAAACAAAATTAAATATCAACCGCTTTATAAAATGACACTAAAACCGAATACATCAGACATTAAAGAATTTGCCGGGGATCAGCTGGCTGACTGGCTTAAAGACCAGGGGCTCGAGCCCTATCGCGCCGTGCAGATTCTCAGGTGGGTCTATCTGCACCAGGCAGACACTTTTGAAGAGATGACCGACTTGGGGAAAGAGCTCCGCAAACTGCTTTCAAATCATTTTACTATCAGCAGGCTCGAAAAGACGCAGATTGAAACCTCTCAAGATGGTTCCCGGAAATATCTTTTCAGGCTCCAAGATGGAAAACATGTGGAGAGCGTACTGATTCCCGAAAAGGACCATTACACCCTGTGCATATCGAGCCAGGTGGGCTGCTCCCAGGGGTGCCTATTTTGCCGTACCGCCAAGGGCGGTTTTGTGCGCAATCTTTCAAAGGGTGAAATTATTGCTCAAGTTCGCGATATCGCAAGTCATTTGGATGATGCCAAGCGCCTGACCAATATCGTGTTTATGGGCATGGGTGAGCCTCTGGCAAATTACCGCAATGTCATTGAAGCCGTTCAAACCTTAACTGAAAGTGATACGGGCCTTGGATTTTCCAGCCGCAAAATCACCATATCCACGGCAGGGCTGGTTCCCAG
>JAQBHK010000102.1:0-11690 GCA_032127815.1 Desulfobacterales bacterium | reverse complement strand
CTGCTGGCAAAATACCCTTACTATGCCAAAGCTATTATACCGGTGGAGAATTATCCGGGCGCTGTAAATACAGAGGACGTCGAGACCTTTGGCGTCAAGGCTACTTTTGTCACATCAGCCAAAGTGCCTGATAACGTGGTTTACGCTATTACCAAAGAGGTTTTTGAGAATTTCGAGGACTTTAAAAAGCTGCATCCGGCATACCAGGTCTTGACTAAAAAAGGTATGCTCGAGGGTCTGTCGGCACCGATCCATCCCGGTGCGATGAAATACTACAAGGAAGCCGGTCTGAAATAATCTTAAAACGGATTCCAAATTTACCGGGCGGCGGAGCCAGTGCTTAAAATGCGGGCCCGTCGCCCTTTATTTAGCCCTGAAGCCCTTTTTGGGGATTATTGAGAAGTTATGTTGTCAGGTTTTTAGTATCTGTAAATAGAAGAAATTAGGTGACAGCCATGAGCGAGAACGAAATCCAAGAGCAGGATGACGGCCTTGAACTTGCGAGAAAGATGGTCGAAGAAGAAGAAGGTTTGGGGAGGCAGCCCAGCGGCCCTTCCAAATGGGTCATCCCGACTATAGCGGTGTTCTGGAGCTTTTTTCAGTTGTCCATTGCCAGCTGGTTGATTCTTGATTCTACTTTTATCAGAGCCGTCCATCTTGGTTTTGCCTTTTTGATTGTTTTCCTTAACTATCCCTTTTTTAAAAAAGAGCGTTTGGGCCTTAAATTCCTGTCCGCCGCTGACAGGATTCCTGTATTTGACTATATTATAGCAATTGTGGCGGCTCTTTCCGCGATTTATATCATGCTCGATTATTCGGGCATTACCATGCGGTATGGTGCGCCCAATACAAGGGACATTGTTGTCGGGCTGGTCCTTACCGTGCTTCTGCTTGAGGCCTCTCGGCGGGTGATCGGGCCGGCCCTTCCGATCATTGCAATGTTTTTTTGCGGCTATGCATTTTTCGGTCCTTATATGCCGGATATTATAGCGTTTAAAGGGGTTTCCATGAACCGCTTCGTCGGGCAGATGACCATGTCCACGGAAGGCATTTACGGAATCCCATTGGACGTCTCGGCAACCATTGTCTTTTTGTTTGTTCTTTTCGGAGCTATGCTCGACAAGGCCGGGGGCGGGCGTTATTTCATCGAACTGGCACTGAGCCTTTTGGGCGGGTTTAAAGGCGGACCGGCCAAGGCCGCAGTTTTGGGCAGCGGGCTGACCGGCATGGTATCCGGTTCCAGCATCGCCAATATCGTCACAACCGGAACGTTTACCATCCCCATGATGATAAAAGTCGGCTATCCGCCCACCAAGGCCGCGGCGGTTGAAGTGGCTGCCAGCACGGACGGACAGCTGGCCCCGCCTATTATGGGTGCCGCTGCTTTTATTATTGCCGAATATGTTAATGTCCCCTATATACAGGTCGTCAAAGCCGCCATCATACCGGCGTTTGCCTCCTATGCCGCCTTGTTCTATATTACCCACGTCGAGGCCTCTAAATTGGGGTTAAAGGGCATGCCGCGCGCTGAACTCCCGCCCTTTTTCAAAACCCTGATTGGCGGGGCCCATTTTCTGCTACCCATTGGTATGCTTTTGTATGAGCTTATGGTTGTGCGTCACTCACCGGAGCTGGCCGCTTTTCATGCCATCTGGGTCATGGCAGTCCTCATGCTCGTGCAGGGTCCGGTCAAGGCACACCTGAACAAACAGCCCCTCGGTCCCGCGTTGAAGCAGAGCATTGTCGACCTTTTTTCCTCTATGGCCTCCGGCGCCAGAAATATGGTTGCTGTGGCCCTGGCCACCGCCGCTGCGGGTATTATTGTGGGAGTCGTGGCGCTTGGACTTGGCGGACTGATTACCGAAATCATCGACGTAGTCTCCATGGGCAACATCTACTTGATGCTGGTGATTACCGCCATTGCCAGCCTTATCATCGGCATGGGGCTCCCCACCACGGCAACCTATATTGTCATGGCATCATTGACAGCACCGGCTATCGTAACCATTGCCGGTTACCAGGACTGGGTTGTCCCTTTGATGTCAGCGCACCTGTTCTGCTTCTATTTCGGTATTCTGGCTGACGACACACCGCCGGTGGGGCTGGCAGCCTATGCCGCCGCCGCCATTGCCAAATCACCGCCGATTGCCACCGGCATCCAGGGGTTTATGTATGACATCCGTACCGCCATTTTACCGTTCATGTTCATTTTCAACAGCGACCTGATTCTTCACAATATCACCAGCTGGCCCCAGGGAATCCTTATCTTTGTCATGGCATGTATGGGCAATTTTGCGTTTGCTTCGGCAACCCAGAACTGGTTTGTGACCCGCAACAAGTTCTACGAGTTTCCGCTTTTTCTATGCGTTACCTTTATACTGATGCGTCCTGACGCGGTTTCATCCTGGCTTGGCATCGCTCACAATCAGCGTTACTGGACCTATCCAATAGGACTTGCGTTGTTTGGCCTGATTTACATTATGCAAAGATCCCGCATTCCGAAACCTGCGGCTGCATCTGCGGCATAAAGAATAGTCTCTGGCACATTGGCAGTGTTTTGTTATTAAAAAATTAGGAAACGATCATGGATGATATTAAAAAAATACTGGTAGCTCTCGCTTTTTCTCCCTATTCAGAGGGTATCTTCAATTATGCTGTAAAAATTGCCCAAAGCTTTAATGCCCAACTGCTTATCGGAAGCATAATCAACTCACGGGATGTCGCCGCCGTCGGCAAAATTGTATCCATGGGCTATGATGTGAACGGCGATCATTATGTCGAAAATATCCGCAAAGAGCGTCAAGCGCTTCTGGAACAGTTTATGGCAAAGTCTTCATTTAACCGCGAAAACATCCGGATAATCATCAAGGTGGGCAACCCCATAGAGGAGTTATTGAAGCTTATCGTTAAAGAAAACATCAACGTGGTTGTTATGGGGACTAAGGGTCGCACGGATTTGGAAAACGTCTTTGTCGGATCGGTAGCTTCCAAGCTGTTCCACCGTTCGCCGGTGCCTGTTATCTCGTACCGGGATGAAAAGAATGCCGAACGGTTGAGAAAGAAAATCAAACCGGCATAATACGCTATAACTTACGAGGTCTATATTTTGAGTTACGCTTCCTGGGAGGAGGGCAAAATGTTCAAAGAAAAATTATCAAATATTTTGGTAATGATTATTTGCATGCTGCTCATAAGTGCACCGGTCATTGCCGGTGATAGATTTACCGATAACGGCGATGGTACCGTAACGGATCATCAATTGGGTGTTATGTGGGCACAAACCGACAATCAGGGGGATATAGACTGGAATCAGGCAAATCTGTGGGTCAAATACAACTTTCCTTATACTATTAAGGCTCAGTACGATGACTGGAGACTACCCACGGTGGCGGAGCTGCAAAGCCTGTATGTGCATGATAAAAAAAATGAGGGATTTGAAACGGACTGCGGCCAGTGGGTCAAGGTCGTGCCTGCTATAAAATTGAGTTGCGGGTGGGTCTGGACCTCCAAAACATCAGCAATTCAAGCTTATCTTTTCAACTTCAAGCGCGGATACCATTATTCAGCTCGAATGGTACATAAAAAAGCTTATCGGGCCTTGCCGGTGCGCGATCTAAAATAAGTAACGTGGTAACCGTTCAAGGGTTCAGGGTTCAGGGGTTCAGAAGTTGAGCCATCCATGGTATTAACCCAATAAATCAATGGTTAAATAAAAAAGCGCGAAGCGCTTAACCCTGAACGGGGAACTCTGAACGCTGAACCTGTGAACGCCTTATAAACCCACTCCATGGATTGTAGCACCGCAATGGGTGCATTGGCTGTTTTTGATCCGGTTTTCCCGCACGTGAAACCCCCGGCGATCAATAAGGGTGTTTTTGCATTGATAACAGAACGTCTTTTCCCCGCCTTGGCCCGGCACATTTCCGAGATAAACATATTTCAAGCCGGCCTTAATACCGATCTCCCTGGCAGCAAGCAAGGTTGCAACCGGCGTGTGAGAACGGTCGGTCAGTTTGTAGGTGGGATGAAACCGGCTGATATGCCATGGTGTTTCGCTGCCCAGATCATCCGCCAGAAAAGCTGCCAAGTGTTGAGTTGAGTTGATAAGAACTTGCTTTTAGAAACGAATTAAGCTGAAATTTCGGTTTGTGTGCGATAGTCGGATAAATCACAATATGTGGTATCCCCTGTCGTGAAGTACCCATTCTCATCCAGATAACGACGACTGAAATTCATATACCGGATGCTGGCCTTATTGTCAACCTGGCATTTTTATCCGAATGGGTAAATTCTCACACGCTATATATGGTATAATTTTGTTTCGATCCGTGCCGGTCTTGAATTGAAGATGTCCTGTCTTAGTCGTTTGTTGCCATCAAACTAATATCATTGATGATTCGGTTTGGCAATCGCAAATATTTTGGGGTTCAATTTTTGATTGGCTCATACCAGCAATCGTGAGTTGGTTAACCCACCAAATCACCGGCCGTGAACCCGTCGCGGGTTCACGGTACGGTGGATTTGCTTGTTCGGCCCTCCCTGGCGCCTGAGCTGTTTCAGCTTGCCGTTCCAATACTCAACATAGGACAGATACGCTTTCTTGCTGGTCAAGAAGACAATGTGCTGATGCATTTTCAGCTTGTACGCCCACATTTTGCTTGCTCCGACGCGCCGTGCCTTCTCCATTCTGTGGTTTCCATCAATCAGGTTATAATTTCCGGGAGATATATCGGCCAGCACCACTGGTCGCGAGATGTCAACCGATTCCACATGAGATTCGTCAATGCATGAGAATTCCGCACAAAAGTCGCTCAATGCGACTTCTACGAGATCGACGTCATCGGGATTGTTTTTAAGATGCTCAAGCATTTTGGTGATATTGAACACGAAAATACCATTCGGGAAAAGCTCATCTCCGTCGTGAATGGGGCATGGAGTGAAACCGGTATCTGCTTTCAACATCTGTGTCAACTGGACGTTCCTTTCGTCAATACAATCACTAGTTTGGTGTGTCATTTTCGGCTTGTCCTGCCAAGCCTATTGCTGCTGGTCCCTTGCAGAGCCGAACAATATTTATATGGATCCGCATTAGACGCGAAATCCTGGATGAAATTATTTCACACACGATGGAAAGCAGCAAGGAATTTGGCGAGGAATTCAAAAAGAACCGGTGGGCATTTCGATTATATTTTCCCTAATGTTTTTTTTATGGTATTAAATCTTCGGTGGAAAGCCTATCCATGTGAAAAGTTGTCGGCATTTTGAAAGATCTTGAACTATAAAGACGGTTATTGATGGCAAAAACAATAGACCAAATCGATTCTGCCTGTCTTAAAAAAATCATCCGGAATGCAAAACTTCCTCAGCCGCCGGCTGACATTGCCTATCAACCGACCTGTGTGTTTATGTTGCTCTTTGGTGAAGATGAGCCTCGCATTTTAGCAATCCAGAAAGCCGACACCGAGGGATATCCCTGGGCAAATCAAGTGGCGCTTCCCGGCGGTCATATGGAGAAGGAAGACACAAGTGCCGTAGATGCCGCCTATCGGGAGCTTGAAGAAGAGTTGAAAATCACCAGCAATCAGGTTGACTTTGTCGGTTCAATGGGACATTTTCAAACCATCAACCATAAAGACATCCAGGTGTTTATAGGCTTTTGGAATGGAGAGGGACCCGTGCGGTTCGACGCGGATGAAATTGCCAGAGTGCTTCACGTACCTCTGAAAGCGCTTGTCAAAACTCATATTATGGCCGGCTTTCACGGCATCTCGCCGCCGACTGATATGCTTGAATATCCTTTAAAGGATGTGGTCATTTGGGGTGTTACCGCCAGAATACTGCACCACTTCATAGAACTTTTGTATCCCTTTATTGATAAGAATCTATATCTTGTTTAATGTCTATTTGGAAAATTTATAGGCGTATCTTCTTATCAGCCGGATAATAGTGGAAACGATCACCGCGCTGCTCATTGCCATTAATAGAACCGGAACCCAAGTGTGACCATGATACTCAAAGTATTCACGAGCAACCGAGACACCGGCAAAAGCGAACAGCAAAACAAAAAACATGAATACAATCATAGTTATGCATGCTGCCTCAGAGTCGTACCAGGGAACAATAATTTTTCTAAACATTGGGTTTTGATCTAGACGCATAACATAAAGCTTTTCAAATCGTTAAGACTACAAGGGTAATATAGTATTGCCAATTAACAATTAACTTGTTAGTTTCCGTCCATAAATGGATTGGCACTAGCTTATATATCGCAAAGCGATTATATAACTTTTAACACGCAAGCGGTAACAAAAGCAATAAACAGATGAAACAAGTTCAATATCAAAATCAAATCAGACTAATAATAACATGGATAGGCGGAACTTGTGTATGCGCGGTCTTAATGAGTTTAATGTGGGGGTGCACTGTGGCACCAAAGAGACTTTTCATAAAGGACTTGTCGACTTTTTTCAATGCCGGCATTATCATTTCCACAAAAACCGGAGAAGCCGTATCTTTTGATGATTTATTGACGGACCTGTCCGGAGCCCGGGTAATATATATAGGGGAGCAACATTTTGACCCGGCTCATCACCGCATTCAACTTGATATAATCAAAGCAGTTTACCAGACTCATCCGAATATTGTCGTCGGTATGGAAATGTTCGATCAAACCTACCAACCCATATTGGATCTCTGGTCGGCCGGCCAACTGGATCAAAAAACGTTTTTAGAAAAGGTACACTGGTATGCCAACTGGAAATGGGATTTTGAATTATACAAAGACATTCTTGAATTTATCAAGCAGGAAAAGATCCGACTGGTAGGCCTGAATGTCCCTTTCCATATACCTCCCAAAATAGCCGTGGGAGGTATCGAGAACCTGCTTGACGATGATAGAAAGCACATTCCCCAGGCCATCGACACATCCAACGACGCTCACAGGGCTTATGTGGAGGAAATCTTCAACCACCACCGTGCAACCAAAATTGATAATTTTGATTTTTTTTACGAGGCCCAGTGCGTGTGGGAAGATACCATGGCTGCCTCGGTGGCCCTTAATATGAAGGATGACCTGATGATCGTTATAGCCGGAAGCGGCCATATCATCCGCAAATTCGGCATACCGGACAGGGCCTTCAGGCAGACAGGTGCCGATTTTAGGACTATCTATCCGGCAACTGCCGGAGATGAAGCCGAGAGTGATTACGCCGATTATATCTGGGTAACATCCCGGGAAAAACCCCACCACAAAAAATAAATATCCTGGCCCAAAGGACCAGATTTTTCAGGGCTAAATAAAATCCTGGTTCAGCATCCTTACTTTCTGTAATCCTTAAAAATCTTCACCCCAGACTACCATCATAGCACTATATGTTGAAATTACTAATTGACAAACAACAAGATATTGAGCTATGGAAAGAACTGCTTTGAAAACACATAGCTTCCCGATAACGTATCTGACCGTCTTGTTGTAGACATTATTAGAAGCTGGATGTCTGCAACATCACAAATCCTTGAAACTTGTAATATTAATCCGCTGTAGAGGTGACATCAGTGTTCGAAGAGATAAAAAAACGCCATGGAAGTGTTGTAGAGTTTGATTCGTCGAAAATCACTGCAGCAATTGCAAAAGCCGGCGATGCCACGGGAGAATTCGAGGAAAGAGATGCCCGCAAGCTGACGCTTCGCGTTTTAACCCTGGCGCACGAACTGCGCCTGGGCTCCATTCCCGAAGTCGAAGAAATTCAGGATATTGTTGAAAGGGTGCTGCTCGACTCGCCCTTTTATAAAACAGCCAAAGCATATATTCTTTACAGAGAACAGCATGCCCAGATCAGAAAGATTGCCACCAAGGCCAGTATTGATCTTGTTGAGCACTATATCAGGAAGCTGGACTGGAAAATCAAAGAAAACAGCAACATGTGCTATTCCCTCCAAGGTCTTAACAATTATATATCTTCAGATGTGACTTCAGAGTATTGGTTGAACAGTATCTATCCTCCAGAGATCAGGTCTGCCCATATTAACGGCGATCTTCATATTCACGATCTTAGCCTTCTTTCCGTTTATTGTGTGGGATGGGATCTGCAGGATTTGCTCAAAACGGGCTTCAGGGGCGTTGAAGGCAAGGTCGAAAGCGCTCCCCCGAAGCATCTCAGATCAGCTCTGGGGCAAATCGTCAATTTTTTCTATACGCTGCAGGGCGAGGCCGCAGGTGCCCAGGCATTTTCGAACTTTGACACCCTGCTGGCGCCCTTCGTACGCTATGACAATCTGGCTTACAAAGAGGTTAAACAGGCGCTTCAGGAATTTATTTTTAACATAAACATCCCCACACGAGTCGGTTTCCAGACACCCTTCACCAACATTACCATGGACCTCAATGTACCTACCATCCTAAAAGACCAGCCGGTCATCATAGGTGGCACCGAGCAGAGCGAAACGTATGCCGATTTCCAGCCGGAATTGGATTTGATCAACAGAGCTTTTGCCGAAGTGATGATGGCGGGTGATGCCAAGGGTAGAGTCTTTACGTTTCCCATTCCTACGTATAATATTACAGCCGATTTTGACTGGGACAATCCAAGCTTTGATATGATCTGGCAAATGACGGGCAAGTACGGAATCCCCTATTTTTCCAACTTTGTCAATTCCGACCTTTCCCCTGAAGACGCCAGGTCCATGTGCTGCCGACTGCGTCTTGACAATCGGGAGCTTTTGAAAAGAGGTGGCGGATTGTTTGGCGCCAACCCCCTGACCGGGTCGATCGGTGTTGTGACCATCAACCTGCCACGCATCGGATATCTTGCTGAAAACGAAGAAGACTTTTTCTCGCGTTTAAAAGAAAAAGTGCATCTTGCCTCTGAAAGTCTTTCCATTAAAAGAAAAATTCTTGAAAAATTTACGGACAGAAATCTCTATCCGTATTCCAAATTTTATTTAAGAGCGATTAAGAACTACAATGGACTCTACTGGAAGAATCATTTTTCCACTATCGGAATAATCGGCATGAACGAGGCCTGTATAAATTTCATGGGAAAAGACATTGCTTCTGAGCCCGGGCAGACATTTTCACTGAGAGTTATGGATTTTATACGCGACTTGATAGCAGAAATACAGGATACAACCGGCGATATTTTAAACCTTGAAGCCACGCCTGCGGAAGGAACCTCATATCGCCTCTGTATGCTGGACAAAAAACAGTTCCCGAATATCCAGTGTGCCAACGAAACTGAATATCGCGAAGGGGCCGCTCCATACTACACCAACTCCACCCAACTTCCGGTAAACTATTCCGATGATATTTTTGAATCCCTGATGCTCCAGGATAGTCTGCAGTCAAAATATTCCGGCGGAACGGTTTTCCATATTTTCCTTGGGGAACAGGTCCGTGATATCGAGGTTATCAAAGGGCTGATCAAAAAAACAACCTCCAATTTCCGGCTGCCTTATTTTACACTTACACCTACATTCAGCATATGTCCATCTCACGGTTATCTGGACGGCAGACAGGAAAAATGTGCATCTTGCCAACAGGATACCGAAGTCTACTCAAGAGTGGTCGGCTATTTAAGGCCGGTTAAGCAATGGAATTACGGCAAGCAAGCTGAATTTGGCGCAAGAAAAGCATTCAGACTGGACTCCTCTTCCGCCCTCTAACGTTGAATTCGTGACTCTTTACGAATTCATCAATCCTAACCGGAAAAAGTCATATGTATTATGATCATCGGCGGCTGGCAAAAAAATTCCTTTATCGATTACCCCGGAAAAATAAGTTGTGTCCTTTTCTTTTCCGGGTGCAATTTCAAATGCCCCCATTGCTATAATCCGCAGCTCGCCACAGGCAAGCCGGCCCAAGTCATAGAAGAGCACCGCGTATACGATTTTTTGGAACAGCGTAAAGTTTTTCTAGACGGGGTTGTACTCTCCGGCGGGGAACCCACCCTCAATAAAGATCTCTTCGCCCTTTGTGCTAAAATTAAAAAGATGGGCTATCCAATAAAACTGGACACAAACGGAAGCCGGCCGCGAATGATTGCAGGACTGTTAGAAAAAGGCCTTATCGACTATATTGCCATGGATATAAAAACAGAACCATCTAACTATGCGCCCCTAATCCAAAAAAAATGCGATCCGGAGCAGATTTTTGAAAGCATTCGAATCATTATGCAATCGGGGATAGCCTATGAATTCAGGACCACATGCATAAAGCCGTTGGTGGATGCAAAAATTATCGAAAGCATTGCGCGGTACATTCATGGTGCAAGACTGTACGCCCTGCAGCAATTTAAAAACATCGGAGTGTTACACCCGGAATTATTTGCAAATAATGACTGTGAATATGATGACAATGAACTTATGCATCTGCGATCCGTAGCCCGGCCCTGGGTCAAGGAGTGCATTGTCCGTTGAGACAATCCGCACAGATGACGGGCCAATCCAACCGGCAATAAATCCGGGTTAAACCCATCACCACTACCCTGCCTGGCAGTTAAAGATCATACCCCGAATTTCTCACAAAGTGTTTAACTTTTTGTAAAATGTTGTGCTAAAGTTTTCTGCAGAGGAACCGATATTAACATTGAGACTGAAGATCTTTCTTCACGTAATCTTCGGTCTGCCGCTTCTGGGCAGCTTGGCGATAAGCCCGTCAACAACCACCCGCTTTTATGGGCGGAATGGTTCACATGTTTCCGCTACAGCGGAGAAAGGAAGACGTACGTCAGTGCTCTAAGCGCTGCGTTTGAAACCGGATCCGCAGAACCTCGGTTTTAAGCAGACATAAACATTCATAGTGCGATCATGGAGGAAGGGTGATATGGACTTGGATACAGAGAAACAAAAGAGACTGAAGAAGATCATTAATCTGGTTAATCGATCCGAGATCGCTTCAATTAAAAGCATCGTATCCGGTGTTATGAAAATAATTAATGATCCTAACGCAACGATATGGGATTTAAAGGAGATCGTTGAGATTGACCCTCCCCTGACGGCCAAAGTGTTAATAAAAGCTAACTCTGCCTACTATTCCCCTCCCAAAAAAATCGGTGAGATTAAACAGGCTTTGATCTGGATAGGGTTCGATGCGCTCAAAGAATTGGCATTGAGACAAAAGGTTCACGGAATTTTTAACGGCAATGGCGCCTTTGAAGGATATTCAACAAGTTCGCTGTGGAAGCACAGTGTTGCCGTAGCCCTGATCACGAAAATGATTTACAGGAGGGAATTCAGAGAAAGAGGCGCAAATGCATATGTCGCCGGTTTGTTGCATGACATCGGCATTATCGTGGAATCCCAGTTTTTACAAAACGACTTTAAACAGGTTCTGAGGAAAGCAAAACAGGAAAAAAAGAATTTGTCAGAGGCCGAGCAGGAAGTTTTCGGCTTAAATCATGCAGATATCGGAATGGCAATCGCTGAAAATTGGAATCTTCCCCAGGAGCTTGTCGAGGCTATCGGATATCACGACTCTCCCCTCGAAGCTGATCAGGCTTCCTCTAAGATGGCGTCGACATTATATGTTGCCGAATGTTGCTGCCAACAAAGCAGCATAGGATATTCAGACATATCATTTCAGGATAACAACGTTTTTCAAGAATGTTTATCAGCCTTGGGTATGGAACCGCACGCGTTGGAGTTGATCGTAGAAGATGTATATCAGGAACTCGCCAGAATGGAAGGTCAGGAGC